>CAVOEZ010000139.1:0-8379 GCA_963694355.1 Latescibacteria bacterium UBA2968
CATGAATTGCTTAACCTGGCGTGATACTATTCTGTGAAAGGTCCTTCGTTCGTGATACGATCCCATGTTTTCTGAAAGTCTTCCGACCCATCATCTTCTCTGAGTTCGAGACGGATTCCCCGGATATTTCCTTCAGCATATCCAGTCACTTTCGCGACATCGGGATAGGATTGCGTGTAGACCTTGTGACCCCCGGGCAAGTGCAATATTCCGATGGTATGTGGAATCTCCGTGGGCTTGTTTGATGCGGCCCTCTCGAGTGCAGCTTCGTCTATTTCTACGCCCAGTCCCGGGGTCTCAGGTACTGGTGACGAGCCCTCTGAAACCTCGAATCGTTCTTTTACAACATCTTCATCATACTGGTCGTCGAGATTGGTAGAGTGTGATACATGCGGGATTACTGCGCCCATATGCATCGCCATCGCCTTGGTCAGGGTACCGCCGGTGAGTTGTATCACTGTGGAGACGTTTGCTTTTGCACAGGCGAATGCGAGGGCGAGGGTGGATCCAATACCTGCTTCTCCAATCATGTAGGCATCGGCACAACCGTGCATGAGTTCCTGGCCTCCTCCCAATTGTGGCACGTGCATCAGCAAAGGGAAGCTGGTTTTCTGTCGAAGCAACTGCCAACCGTGAATGTCACTCAGCACGAGTGGGTCTTCGATCATTCCGACAACCTCAGAGTCTTCGAGTTTGTGCAGTATTCGAAGCACCGAGGTCAGGGGCCTGTTGTGATTGAAGTCGTAGTGCATCCTGAATCCTGGAGGTGCAACCTCCTCCACCGCCTGGTTCTGTTCGAACACATCATAGTGTGCGCAAGTGTGCATCTTGAATGTCATATATCCCTCAGACGCGGCCCTTTGCACTTCTTTCGCAAGGTCCTCTGGCGATGCAGGGCGCGTCCAGGCAGCTACCGGTACCCGGTCTCTCACCTTCTGTCCCATCAGTTTGTATGCCGGGATCTCGAGATGCTTGCCCATGACATCGTATAGTGCACCCATGAGACCGGTGTTCAAATTCGCATTGATGAAGTCGAAAGGATTTCTGCCAAGGAGGTCTTCTACACTCGATTTTGGAGGCGCAGGGCTGCGGATGTCACCGTATCCGGTAATGTTATTGTCAGTGGTGATCTTGAAGATTGTTCGATGGTTCAGGCTTTGGAAGCGCGTTTTCTGATCCGCATTTCGGGTGGCCAGTTTCGGATATATCGGGATGATGTCGATATCTGCAATTTTCATATGATCTCCTCGAGATTTTCTGGTGAATCGATTCTGGTAGAAAGGTGAGTTATACCACCAGAGGTTTCGTAAGGTCCGTGTCCGGCAGAATCATGTCCAGTATACCTTTCAGATGTTCGCCCGTTTTGGGGTCCAGGCTGCTGCCAGGGTGCCGAACGGTACCGGTATCGATCAGTCCCCTCAATCTGAAGACCTCTTTCCGTACAGCGACGCCTGGTTGCTGCTCGAAGACGATGAGGGGGAGGAATCGGTGGTATAGTTCATTCACCTTGTCGAACTGCTTGTCACCTGCAGCGCGTACCATAGCGATCAGAACCTCGGGAAAAGCGAATCCCGTCATGAATCCGTGTGATCCCCTTGCCAGGTCGAAGCCACCATACAATGCACCAAGACCTGTGAGGATGGGTACCGATCGCTTCGACATTCGGTTCAGCAAGTTCGTAATCTTTGGCGGCGTGGGAACTGCCTCTTCCTTGATGCACGATACGAGAGAGATCTCATCGATCAGGCGAATGAGCAGATCAACCGACATCTGGACCTGCGTGGATGCCGGGTGATCCTGTACGACAATTGGTACCGAGATTCCTTCGGAGACACGTGCAAAGTATTCAAATATGCGTTCTTCATTGTGCACGGGTTCTCGGGAGGGGGTGACCATTACGCCACCTGCGCCCAGAGACTCCGCCATTTGACTCAGGTCGCGGGTGACATCCGTGCCGCTGTGACTGGTTCCAACGACAACAGGAATTCGGTCATTGGCGGCGAATACGGCCGTTTTGATGAGCTGCTCTCGCTCTGAATCGTTCATGCGATTCGATTCACCCAATACGCCTATGATTGTGACTCCGTCCACCCCGATGTCGGCCATGAACCGGATGGTTCGGTCAAAAGATCCCAGATCGAGATGCCCTTCCTTATCAAAAGGTGTGACAAGAATCGGAAATACACCCTCAAAGCTTGCAAATGCCATCGCTTGGTTCTCCTGTGGTCATACTATCGTGATCGTTGATTGAAAATTCCGGATTCTGAATGAGGTGCCGGTGTCAAACACCTTTCCGCCCCTGAGTTGTGTTCAGGAAATGGCGATGGTGCAACATTTCCAGAAACCGTCTTTACCGAGTCTGCAATTCCACACTGATTTCACCCAGGCCTATTTCAAGATGGTGGGTCCGACCTCCCCGCTCCGACAGGCGAAGGTCTACAACTGGATCGAGAGACTTCGCTGAGATTTTGGCTAAAGAAGACTTTGCCTTGTGAATTTCGTATACCACTACATATCTGCTCTGTTTTCTCCTGTTGCGCAGGACCAGCGTTTGAAACGCCTTGTCGGGCGCAGCGAAGACCTCTTTGTAATCACGCCAGGCCGGCGTGGGATATGTGAGCACTTCCGTGCAGGCCGTCAATACCGTGGCTTTCACTCTCAGGTCCGTGCCCCAGGAAGCCGAAAATCGGGCGGGTGGATGTCCTCCCGTCTGGAACGGTCCTACCGGGAAACTTGTGAGGTCTGAGTAGAGAGATCTGCTCCGATCCACCAATTTTACTCCAGCGACCCTGAATGTCTCATCCGGATCGTTGACTCGAATCTGGTAGTCGTGAACCGTTCCCCCGGCAATGTCGAATATGTCCACGAGAATTGGAAGTCCGTCTGATTTCCGAAGCAGAGCGACGGCACGACGGTAATGGTCGATTCCTTCGATGGGTACCGTGATGTCTGCGAATCTGAACGTTCCTCGGGTCACAAGCGCATTCACTTGCCCTGGCCCTGTCGCGTGACGGTTCTTCTCATCTACGGTGACCGTGTTGTGCGCAGGGGTGGACTTGATCCACTGGTTGGCAGGATGATCAGCAATATATCCCAGATCCGGAAAGATCTCGCGCCCTTGCGAGAACAGGAGGATCGATAAAGGTCCATTGTGTCGATGTCCTGTACGGCCGTCTTCTCCCACTACGTAAAGCTGAGTGGCTCTTTTGTTACTGCCAAATCCCAGGCAGGCCAGGCCCCTGTTACCATAGTAGCGGTTGGCGGGTCTGGATGTCCTGCGACTCCTGGGTCCTGGCAGTGGTTCATTGAACATCGAGAATGCTGATCGAACGGGATAAGGCAACGTGAGAAATCCAACAGGGTGAAATCCTTTGTCATTCCTTTTTGGAAGCTGGGCGAGCGTTGGGACATAGAAGCTCGCACCGGTTCGGGGTTTCGGGTCGGTCAAATTGAAGGCAGTGAAGTTTTCCGGGCCGTATCCGAGATCGACTCCTGCTCTCAGTCGGGCAATGTCTACGATAGTTGAAGGAAGTCGATAGGTGGCAGGGCTGTCATCGATGGGGGGTTGGGTGCCAAGTGGCGTTGCGATGTCTGCAAACATCTGCAACCCTTTTTTATAGGTGCTTCCGGTGTAAAGGTCCGTGTGCCCCCGGAGGATCTCCGGCGTTTCCCAGAGGTTTTCGTAGACGGGCTTGGCCGCATAGATCGGGGCTTCCTTAGGAGATCCGTCGGGATAGTACTGGCTCTCGATCACTTGATGGAAGTAGTCGAGTCCTTCCGTGAGTTCTCTCTCGTCTCCGTAAAACACACCCACCGATATCCGGGCTGTCGCACCCGGACCGCCCTTGTTGTCCACACGCCACGACAAAGCCTTGACATCCAGATATTGTTCAAGAATAAAATCTCTTTCAATTTTGATGCGGTTCTCAGGTGAGATCTTGGACTTGATGAGGTCATAGCCTCGGAAGAGACTCAGGAAGAGTTGCCCGGTTGCGCTTTTCTCTCTCGCCAGCCGGGTACAGCCCCACGCGCCCGAGGCAACACGTGTGTGGAGGGGAGTGGTTGCTGATTGACCAAAGAGATTGTGGTTATTACCGAGAATTCCTGTGTATGCGGGAAGGAAGGCGTTCTTCTTGAACAGGGTCGGGAGTCCTTCCGCATTCTCGGCGGCGAATCCGGGTTCGGCATCCACGTAATCGTGATTGTAACTGATGAGTGGATATCGTGGATACACCTCCGCGAGGCGAAGAAAGATCGCTTCAGCCGTTCTTGCGTATTTCTTCTTTCCCGTAAGGGCAAATGCGATGCACAGCGGCTCGACCTGTCCGAGGGTCCAGTCGAGTTTGGTGGATCGAACCTCTCCTGATAGGGAAACATGAACGGGAAAACCCGCATACTGTAATGCCCCCTCGCCGGTTCGCCAGTTCGGCCTGGCTTTCTCCTCTGGACTCAGATAGAACCGGTACTGATGGCCCAGCCGGGGAAGGTCTATGATGCCGTCTTCAGGGAAATCGGCGTGCGGGTAGGTGATGCCGCAGTATGGACAGGTGATTTTGTCCATGTCCTGGACATTCCACTTCCAAAATCGGTTGTGAATGCTCTGAGGGGATTTCTTGCCGACGCAATTCGGGCAGTAGACGCCAGAACAGTTCCAGGGACCCAGTTCTTCGATCAGCCTTGTAAAAGTCTCAGGCGGAAGTTTCGACACGTGATCAGCAATGGCAGTAAGTCGCTTAAGCCATCTGGCCGTGCGATTGTCGGATTTCGCATTGCGTTTGAGTCGTGCGAAGTGCTCGCGCCGATAGAGCAGGCATGGATCAGGTCGACCCTTTCCGGCCCGGTGTCGTTTCCAGGCTTCTCTCTTGCGTCGAACCTTCTTCTCGTTCTCCAGTGGAAACGGTGCAACGGGTCCATTTCGCCAGCCGATCAGACTTTCGAAATACTCGAGTTGTTTTCGATTAAGCTTGTGAACCGGTTTGTCTGGCAGCGGATCCAACAGGTTTTTCAATTTAGGGTCGATCTGAACTGTAATGACTATGCCTCCGGTTGAGGGTACGATGTGTTCAGGCAGCGTGCCGTACCAATTCAATTTTTATAGATGGCAGGCCTACTCGCTCCTTTGGAACAGCTGTAGATTGACATTGTCTGGTCCATTGAAGAAGGCCAGTCGGATGCCGCCGACACCCACATCGAAAGGTTCAGCGGTCATCTCGACTCCCTTCTCTGAAAGGCTTTCGGATGCAGCGTCGGCGTCCGGGACCTGGAATGAAATATGATGAAATCCTGGAGGCGCCTTCATCGTTTTGGCAGGCATTAGTTCCAGTGTGAACCCACCGGCATCCAGGAATACGTAGTCCTCGTCATCTTCATTTGGGAACCGTTCACTAACTTCCAGACCCAGCTTTTCAGTATAGAATTTCACGGCTGACTCGACATCGTCAGTAACAAGTGCGATTTTGTGAATATGATTGACCATTTTGTCCCTTCTCTTGTTCAAGATGTGTTCAGGGCTTCAACGCGTAGATATTTTTGTCTTCAGATGCTGCAATCACTTCCGGATATCCATCTCCGTCCACATCTGCAGCGATCAGAGCGGAGATTGGACCCCCAGTGACAATTCGTTTGAGTAAGCGACCATCTTTGTTGGATAGCAGACATACCTGGCCGTTTGCCAAGCCAGCTGCGACCTCCAGGTTTCCGTCTCCATTGAAGTCGCCAACCGCAATCCCCGTAACGACTTCGGCCAGGTCTGTTCGCCAGACAATTGACTTTCCGTCGCCTCTGATGACATAGACGTTGAAGCTCATGGATGATGCCACTATTTCGTCCCGTCCGTCGCCGTCCATGTCCACTGCAATGACCTGGGTGACCTCGTCTCCGGTGTTGAACTGGGCCTTGAGACTGCCATCGGCTTTCAAAATGTGGACGTTGGTGTCAGCCCCTGCGAATATGGCTTCCTTGAAACCGTCTCCGTCCACATCCCCGGCAGCGACGGAGTTCGCTCGTGGGCCGGTCCGGGGACCGTAGGTCCAACGGATTTCACCATTGCCGTCTATGCAGTGCCAGCGATGGTAATCCGTTCCTGCGATGACCTCGTCTCGTCCATCCCCATCCAGATCGGCGGCGCACCCTGTGGATGAGGGCCGAACGGTCATCTGATGCCAGAGTTCCGTGCCGTCGTGTGTAAACGCGTAGTAGCGCCAGGACTCGACCGCGGCGATGACTTCCAGGTAGCCATCCCCGTTGATATCTCCTGTGAACACGGATCGCAGTATCGGGGTCTGGAAATAGAATGGTATTTCATAGCTCCATTTCAATTTGCCACCCTGATCGAGCGAATAGAGTTTCGTGTCTTCCGATCCAGCGAGTACTTCCTGACTTCCATCGTTGTCAATATCCGCTGCACAGACCGATCGAACGGCGCCAGCGGTGGCGTGATGCCAAACGGATCTGCCGTTCTTGATAGACCGGATATGGTTGTCGCGACCCCCGGCGATGATCTCCTGGATGCCATCACCATCGAGGTCGGCGGTGGCGAGGCTCAGAGTAATGTCTAGACCCTTGTGGGCCCAGAGCGTACAGAACTGGCTGATTGGACGGGCCTTCGGCGAGACCTGGTCGGCTGTGAATCTCGACCTGATCGGTTTCGAGGACGAACCAATGAGAGATTGCGTGGTCCTCGTTCGAATCGCGAGATTGAAGTTTCCTTTGCCAATCCTGAACCGAACGGTCCCTTTGGTGTACCTTTTTTCGATGGATCTCCCGTTCAATGTCACATCACATCTTGCAGGTGCCGTCAATGAGATTTTACTCGATCTGGTTCCGATCAGAATCCCTTCCATGCTGTTCAGATCATATTCGATCGAAACCGGATGATCACTGCTGAACTTAAATGGTCCCCAGTGAAGCAATGTGGCGTCCACAATCGAGAATCGCGAGGGTGAGATCTGGAATTGCGCTGCCGCAATCTGAGGTCCATGGGTGATTTTCTGGATCGTTTTCGAATATCCAATGCCCGCGAACACGGGTTCAGCGCCCCCCTGGATCTGAACGGCTGATGCTGAAAGCTGTGTCATTGTGAGGTTCAGATCAGATCCGGCCGAGGGACTGTAGAGCAGATTGAAGAAGGTATAGTTCTCCCGCTTCTTCAGATGGACATTGGCGATCTGCTGCAGGATTCGGACAGCAGGATCAGCGTGTTCATATTTGGCCCAGTTCTTGCCGGTGACCCAGTCGTCCTCAAGTTTCAATGTGGTATCCTGTGCGCCTTTGATAAAGAACCGTTCACCAGCCTGCTGAACAGCCATGCCGCCATCCCGGACCTCCACTTTACCCAGGGTTTGCCAGATCGCCCTGAATGAATAATTTGCCTCACTCAAGGCCTCCATCTTGTCGACGACGAGGAAGAACCCGCCTCGATTCCACAGGATGTTTCTGTGCCAATCCACGCCGCTGTAATCTCGCAATGTTGTTTCCGAAAATCCTGTCTGTTTGAAGTCAGCAGACCTTTCGAGTTCACAGAACGGCGGGATTTCGGCCGATTGTCCCTCTCTGAAGATCAAGACGCCATTGTGAAACTTGGGGAGAGATTTTATGTAGTCACAGTCGGCGAGCCAGATCCGATTGTTCTGCGTAAGCCTGCAAATTGAATTGCCATCATAGTGCTTGTGCCCTCCATTCGACAATCCGTCCAGAAACAGATACTGATTCGCAGAGTCGAACCCGTCACGGAATACCACCTTGTCGAAGGTTTTGCGCAAGGGCAGATTTCTCTCGCCGTTGTTAGAGGCGTGATAGAGCGGATCGACAGGGAAAACCTGCGTGCCATCCAAATCGCTCGGCTCCACGGGGACTACCTGACGGTTGTGCTCATAGGGCCGGTACTGGGGCGCCCTGTCGAGTTTCTTATCGAGCATCCACTGGTATCTTCCATCGCCAGTCAGGCACACCATGGCACGTAGATAGGGGAGTTCAGTCCAGGTTCCAAATGGTGAAGATGTATCCCCGTTCGGCACGCCATAACCGAGGTTGTCGGTTGTGAGTATCGCATAGTCTCCTGCCCGTTTAGCGTTTCCGGTTTCGAGGAACGTCCAGTCTCCCTTCGAAAGGGTATACCTCATAGTATGGAAGTGCGTTCGCCATTGGTAGTGGCCACAATCTTCTGAAGGCTTGAATGCCTTCGTCTGCGGACCAAAGCAATTGTCGGAAAGCTTTAGCCAACGCCTGGCTGCAGGACAATCGTAGTATTTGTTGAAATAGGTGCCAGCATAGTGCAAACCAAGTGCGGCATAGGTTGAGTGATTGTGACGAACAGTGTTGCCTTCCACATTTCCGACGTGGGAAACGCAGTCACAAATAAATTCATAGAGGATGCGCGTG
>CAVOEZ010000140.1:0-8375 GCA_963694355.1 Latescibacteria bacterium UBA2968
CAGTAATCCTGCGGTGATGGCACTCGAGACCGAAAAGGAGAGCGAACCCTTCGATCTGGATCACACATCACCGGTGGTGAATCTGCAAGTGACGGCGGAGGGATCCGGCACACTTGCCGTGACGGGTGAAATCAAGGACTTGACCAGTCCGATCCAACAGGCTGCCTATGCGATCAATTCCGGGAAATGGCAGGTGGTTTTTCCGTTGGACGATATTTTCGATTCGCGGATCGAATCCCTGAATTTCAAGATCACCGGTCTGAAATCGGGCGAGTATAGTATTGTGGTGCGGGCTTCGGATACGCTGGGCAATATGGGTGTGGGGAAAGTCGTGGCAGAAGTGGAGGGACAGTAAATGGACTTGAAATTCGATGACCGATGAAGCCTACATGCGAAGGGCGCTGCAGCTCGCAGAAAAGGGAAGAGGAACGGTACGATCAGGGGCACTTGTAGGAGCGGTAGCCGTTCAGGGAAATAGGGTGCTGGGCGAAGGGTTTCACCCCGCGCCGGGAGAACCTCACGCGGAAGCCTTTGCTCTGGCGCACGTGCCGGACAATACACCGGATGTAACACTCTACGTTAATCTCGAACCTTGCTCGCACATGGGCAAGACTCCTCCTTGCGCGGATTTGGTGATCAGGAAAGGCGTAAGTCGTGTGGTATGTGCGATGGAGGATCCGGACAGCAGAGTATCCGGCAGTGGTATTTCGCGTATCCGGGAAGCGGGAATTTCCGTAGATTTAGGGCTTCTTCAAGAAGAGGCGTTGCGACTCAATGAGGTGTTCGTAAAGCACCGGACTACAGGATTGCCGTATGTAACATTGAAGCTCGCCCAAACCCTAGACGGGCGGATCGCCACTGCAACTGGAGATGCAAGGTGGATTACATCGGAGATCTCCAGATCCAGAGGGCACGAACTCAGGTCCGAAGCTGGCGCGATTCTCGTGGGTCGCGGAACCGTGGAGGCGGACGATCCCGAACTTTCGGTCCGCCACGTGACCGGGGCGGACCCGGTTAAGATTGTGCTGGACACCAATTTATCCATTGCAACAACGACAAAGGTATTTTCAGGAGAACCCTTGTTTGTCGTCGGACGGGAAGGCATTGGTGACGGTAAAATCGCAAACATCGAGGCTGCCGGCGCCCGGGTATGGCTGGTGCCGCGTGAAGCGGATGGTTTGAATCTCAGGCGTGTTCTGGAGAAGGCCGGTTCAGACAATCTGACGCATGTTCTGATCGAAGGCGGGTCAAAGGTGGCCACTTCGGCATTGAGGGATGGCCTGGTGGACCGGGTGGCCGTTTTCCTGGCTCCGAAGCTGCTCGGAGAAGGTATTTCGTGCATTGGGGACCTGGGCATTACCTCGATCGGTAATGCCATTGCACTGGAGGCGCCCGAAGTGCAGATGTTGGGTGAGGATGTTTTTTATACTGCCAGAGTGTCCCGAGGAGACGACTGATGTTTACCGGTATTGTGGAGGAGATGGGAACCGTCCGGTCCATCGAACGTCGTGGAGGCAACCAGCGAACCACACTGGATGCAAAAACGGTTATGTCGGATATTCACGTGGGCGACAGCATTTCTCTGGCCGGAGTTTGCCACACGGTCGTAGGGTTCGACACCAGAGGATTCTGGGTGGAGTCGGTCGATGAGACACTGCGGCTCACGACGCTGGGTAAACTGAAAGTCGGCTCCAGGATTAATCTGGAGCGATCTCTCAGGCTGAGTGATCGGCTGGGTGGCCACCTCGTAGCGGGCCACGTGGATGGTGTGGGCAAACTGGTGAACCGTCAGGATATGTCCGGAAGTGTGGAGTTGACCATCGAGGCGGGCACCGAACTGTCCCCGTATATCGCCAAAAAGGGATCGGTCGCGGTTGACGGGATAAGCCTTACTGTTGCCTCAACTTCCAACGCCAGCTTTTCCATAGCAGTTATCCCACATACGCTGGAGGTTACCACAATTTCTGAGCTTCGGGTTGGTGACGATCTGAATCTGGAAGTGGATATGTTTGCGCGGTATCTCGAGCGACTGGTTTCGGCTGGACGAGCAAATACAGAACTGACCCAATCCGGTATCGAGGCAATGGGGTACTGAAGCACATTACCAGAATCGAAGAGGTGACGCACATGGCCAGTATCGAAGATTTATCCGTCCACATTTCTCCCATCGAGGATGCACTAGAAGAAATCCGGTCCGGAAAGCTGGTTATTGTAGTTGATGACGAGGATCGGGAGAACGAGGGCGACCTGATCACCGCGGCCGAGAAAGTGACCCCGGATACGATCAATTTCATGGCCACACACGGCAGGGGGCTGGTTTGCCTGCCCGCAACGCAAGAGCGGCTACAGGAGTTGGAACTGGACATGATGGTGGACCGTAATACGGCCCTACACGAAACGCCTTTTACCGTGAGTATCGACGCCATTGGAGGCACGTCTACCGGTATATCCGCCCAGGATCGCGCGGTTACTGTTCAACGTTTCGTACATCCGGATGCACTGCCATCTGATTTCGGCAGGCCGGGTCATATTTTTCCTCTGAAGGCCAGTCCCGGGGGTGTCCTTCGCCGGGCTGGACATACCGAAGCTACGGTGGATCTTGCCAGACTGGCGGGTCTGAGTCCTGCAGGCGTGCTGTGCGAGATTCTGAATCCGGACGGTACCATGTCCCGGATGCCGCAGCTGGTCGAACTTGCGAAACGGTTCGATCTGAAGATCATCACGATCCGGGATCTGATCGCCTACAGACGCAGGTCTGAAAAGCTTGTCCGATGTGTGGAGACCGTGATTATGCCTTCCCAGTTCGGGGAGTTCGACCTCAATCTGTTTGAGAGTGACGTGGATGAACGCGAGCATGTGGCCCTTACGAAAGGAGACATCCGGGACGGTGAGCCTGTGCTGGTGAGAATGCACTCCGAATGTCTCACCGGAGACGCGTTCGGTTCTTTGCGTTGCGACTGTGGTTCCCAACTGCATTCTGCGATGGAAATGATCGAAAAGGTCGGTCGGGGAGTCGTGGTGTATATGCGTCAGGAAGGACGCGGCATCGGGCTGCGTCAGAAAATCCGGGCCTACAAACTCCAGGAAAAAGGATACGATACGGTAGAGGCAAATCTGAAACTCGGTTTTAAAATGGACGAACGGGATTACGGGATTGGGGCACAGATTCTTTTCGATCTGGGTGTTCGAAAGGCCAAATTGATTACCAACAACCCCGCCAAGCGTGTGGGACTGAGGGCCTACGGCATCGAAATCGTAGAAAGGGTTCCAATGAAGGTCAAAGCAAACCTGTGGAACGTTCGATATCTGAGAACGAAACAGGAGAAGATGGGACATATTTTCACCGAGGATGATTTGAAGCTGGACGACAACGCATCGGAGGGTACGCATGGCCAGAGTGTTTGAAGGAAACCTTTCGGCGAAGGGGAAGCGGTTTGGCATCGTGGTTAGCAGGTTCAACGCATTTATCGGTAAGGAGCTCCTGAGTGGCGCGCAGGACTGTCTGGATCGGCACGGTGCGGACCCCGACGGTGTGGATGTGGCCTGGGTGCCCGGCGCCTTCGAGATTCCGCTGGCGGCCAAAAAGCTCGCTGGAAGCGGACGTTACGACGCCCTGATTTGCCTGGGTGCGGTGATTCGCGGGAACACACCGCATTTCGATTATGTGGCCAACGAGGTGTCCAAAGGCGTATCCACCGTAGCTCTGGAATCTGGTGTCCCAACCCTATTCGGAGTTCTGACAACCGACACCGTCGAGCAGGCCATAGAGCGCGCCGGAACAAAGGCCGGAAACAAGGGCTGGGACGTGGCTCTAGGTGCGGTCGAGATGGCCAATCTGCTTGATTCGCTGGACAATCCACCGGCATGAATATTTCTCGCAGGAAGGCCAGGGAAGCGGTGCTCCAGGCACTGTACTGGACAGAAAGTTCCGGTGATCCTATACAGCAAACCCTTCGTACGATGGCTTTGCGAACGGGACTTGGCGAAGACTCCGCAGCATTCGCCCAGGCGCTTGGGGTGGCCACCTGGGAACGGCGCGAAGAAATGGACAGATTGATCGAAGGGGTTTCCGAAAACTGGGCGCTCAATCGGATCGCACGGATCGACCTGATCCTGATGAGGATGGCTTTAACCGAAATGTTCGCATTCGTCGATATACCCGTGAAGGTCTCGATGGATGAAGCCATTGAATTAGCCAAACGATACAGTGTAGAGAAGTCCTCGGCATTCATCAATGGCATACTGGATGCGGTGGTCAGGCAGGAGGGATTGGTAGCATGCGACGATGCAGGCAGATGACCCCCGGCGACACATGGTGTCTGATACTGTACGGACCGCATTGAGCTTTGGGCATGCGACTCGCAATTATCTCGGACATACATGGTAACCTGGAAGCCCTGGGGGCCGTGTTGCATCAATGCGAATCTCTCCAGGTGAAACGAACGGTATGCCTGGGTGATCTTGTGGGATACGGTCCAGATCCTGCCGGTTGCGTGGAAGCCATTCAGAATGTGTCGCAAACCGTACTTATCGGGAACCACGACCACGCTGCGGTCAGTCTTCCCGAGGCGAGGCACTTCAATCCAATTGCTAAGATCGCAATCAGGTGGACTTCTGAAATCCTTCAAAAGGATCACCTCGATTATTTGAGGGAACTTCCCTTGATCGTAGAGGAGTCGGATGTGCTGTTCGTTCATTCATCTCCAAGCCGTCCCGAGACCTGGCCCTATCTGTTTTCTCCAGTCGAGGGTCGGCGAGATCTGGCCTATACCGACGCAAAATTCTGCTTCGTTGGACATTCGCACCACGCATTCATCTGCAGCAATGAGGGCGGGGACGTGGTAGGGGAGGGCACCGTATCCATTTCCGGATCGGAAAGATATTTGACAAATGTGGGAAGCGTGGGTCAACCCAGAGATGCGGACCCCCGTGCATCGTTCGCCGTGTGGGACCAGGATGCTGAAGAATTACAGCTGCACCGTGTGGCCTACGATGTGTCTGCGACACAAAAGAAAATCAGAAACCTGCAGCTGCCTGAGCTTCTGGCCGAACGGCTGGCAACGGGAAGATGAAACTATTTACGGGATTGGGAGTCTGTAACATTCTGGAACCAGTACCCTACATATCCTCTTAATACCACGGGAATACCGATATGATGAGCATGATTACAAAGCTCCTGGGGAGCAAACACGACCGCGACAGGAAAAAGCTCCAACCCATTGCAGATGAGATCAACCAGATTTTTTCGTCTCTTGAAGCGCTAACGGATGACGATCTCAGAGACAAGACGGAAGCCTTCAAGGAGCGCCTTAGAGAGGTTACGCGAGATGCCAGGGCTCAAAAAGATGCTATGCGCAAATCGTTGGAAGGCCACCTCACAAACCGCACGGAATTGCTGGACGAGCTTGAGGAAGTTGAGACGGAAATCCGCGAGTTGGAAGAGGACACACTGGATGAAATGCTCCCTGAGGCCTATGCGGTTTTCAAGGAGACGTGCCGGCGTTTCGTAGGTAAGTCGTGGGAACGCGCGGAGGAACAGCTCATCTGGGGTGATGTGCCCTACGATGTACAGTTGATCGGCGGGATTGTGCTCCACCAGGGCAAGATCGCAGAAATGGCCACGGGTGAGGGGAAAACTCTGACGTCCGGCATGCCGCTGTATCTGAATGCCCTAACAGGCAGAGGCGTGCATCTGGTGACGGTGAACTCGTTCCTGTCCAAACGAGATGCGATGTGGCTTGCCCCCATTTATCTGTTTCTGGGATTGTCCGTGGGGATTATCCAGGATCGTGCGCTGGGTGCCGAGGCATACCTTATTGAGGAAGACGGAGATGGCGGATACAGACTGATAGATTGCGACCATGGTGATGCCTATAGGGCAGATATCGTATATGGCACCAAGGATCAGTTCGGATTCGACTACCTCTATGACAATATGTCAATTCGTCCCGACGACTTGATGCAGCGAGAACACCATTTTGCCATCATCGATGAGGCCGACAGCATCCTGATCGACGAGGCGAGGACCCCATTGATCATATCGGGGGCGGTACCGGAGGCGGACACACAGCGGTTCGACGAGATGAGGCCGCTCGTGGAGCGTCTCGTAAAGATTCAGGGGCAGGTGGTAAACGGTATTTTGACCGAGGCCGAAAAGCTTCTGGAGGAGGATGATTACGCGGCTGGAATCCGACTGGTGGTCGTTCAACGCGGAATGCCCAAGAACGGGCGACTGATGAAGCTGCTCCAGGAAGAAGGCATCAAGCGTCTGATCGGACGTGTGGAAGCCGATTACATGCGTGACAAACGTATGGGGGAACTCGATGATGATCTGTACTACAGTGTAGATGAGAAAAGCCATATCATCGATTTGACGGAAAAGGGACGTGTAGAGATCAGCAAATCTCAGGATGATTTCGTATTGCCGGATCTGGACGAAGTCCTTCGGGAGATCGAGTCGGATAAATCGCTGGATGACGAGACGCGTGCAAAGGTTGAGGATGATGCCTACCAGGATTATTCCCGAAAAAGCGAATCCATTCACGGCGTGCAGCAGCTTTTGAAAGCCTACAGCCTGTATGAAAAAGATGTCCAGTATATGGTGGATAACAATCGCGTGATCATTGTTGATGAGTTTACCGGGCGTCCCCAGGAAGGCAGGCGTTTCTCCGACGGGCTTCACCAGGCGCTGGAGGCCAAGGAACGTGTCAAGGTGGAGCGAGACACGCAGACGGTGGCTACCGTTACCCTGCAAAACTATTTCAGACTCTACAACAAACTCGCTGGAATGACCGGAACGGCGGAAACGGAAAGTTCGGAATTATTCCAGATATACCAATTGGATGTGGTGGTCATTCCCACAAACGAGCCTATCCGAAGGATCGATTCTGAAGATTTGATATTCCGCACGAAGCGCGAAAAGTATAATGCCATTATCGATGAGATCGCCCGTCTCAACGAGATGGGTCTTCCCATTCTGGTGGGCACGATCACGGTTGAGGTGTCGGAACTGCTTTCGCGGATGCTCAACCGAAAAGGTATCAAGCATTCTGTCTTGAATGCCCGGCATCATCAGCAGGAAGCGCAAATCGTTGCAGGAGCCGGCAGACCCGGAGCGGTAACGATTGCGACGAACATGGCAGGGAGAGGAACGGACATCAAACTGGGACCGGGCGTGGTCAAGGCGCCCGAAGGTCATCAGTGTGCACTGGTTTCAAATGCGGATGATGAGCGACCGCAGTGCCCACACCTCAAGGAATACGATTGTCACACAGATGTGCCTTGCGGGCTTCACATTATGGGTACGGAGCGACACGAATCACGTCGGATCGACAGGCAGCTGCGCGGCCGGGCGGGCCGTCAGGGAGATCCGGGGAACTCACGGTTTTTCATCTCTTTGGAAGATGACCTGATGCGGTTGTTCGGTTCCGAGCGAATTGCACGAATTATGGATCGACTTGGGGCCGAAGAAGGAGAAGTCATTGAACACGGGATGGTTACAAAGTCCATTGGAAGGGCCCAGAAGCGGGTAGAGGGCAGAAATTTTGAAATCCGAAAACACCTGCTGGAATACGATGATGTAATGAACCAGCAGCGTGAAGTCATCTACGATCGCCGCCGGCACGCTCTGGAGCAGCACGATATATCCGATCAGGTAGAAGATGCAAGGTTAGAGATGGTCGATTCCTTGTTCGATCTTCACACGCCGGCTGAAGATCATACGGAAGACTGGAATCTTGAAGCACTCTTCCGGGATCTTCGCAATGTCTTTCTGCAGGTCCCTGACGTGCCTGTTGAGACTTTACCCGAGTTGAAACGGGAAGGCATGCACGATGAAGTGCTGAAGGGGGTGAGGGAGACCTACGAAAGACGCGAGCATCTGATTGGCGCAGATCGGATGCGGGAAATTGAGCGGATGGTCTACCTGGGCATAGTCGATGAGAAATGGAAGGATCACCTGCGCGAGATGGATGATCTCAAAGAAGGGATCGGTCTGCGTGGATATGGGCAGAAAGATCCCCTTGTGGAATACAAGAAAGAAGGGTTTCAGATGTTTATCGACCTGCTCGACGAGATCAACAGGGAGACTCTGAAGACGCTTTACCGAATTCCAATTGAGGAAGCCCCGGTCCGGCACAGGGAGAGGCGGCCCGAACGGTTGACCATGATGCACGAAGATGCGATAGGTATGGGATTTGCCGGGGGGGGGGCCTCACCTGCACTTGCTGAAACTGCCACAAACGCGTCGGAAGGTGGCGGACCACCAAAACAACGACCGGTCAAGGCGGAGAAGAAAGTCGGTCGTAATGACTCCTGCCCGTGCGGCAGTGGAAAAAAATACAAAAAATGTCACGGTAATTAAAACGTTACCAGTA
>CAVOEZ010000141.1:0-8372 GCA_963694355.1 Latescibacteria bacterium UBA2968
TCCGGTGGTCAAAGACGCATTGCTCCGGATGTGCGGCACAGGACAACTTCTTTACAAGCAGACACAACCCTCATCTGCTCCGTCGCCGATCCTTCCTCAAACAGAAAAGATACTCATTCACCCGATCTGATTTGTACACACGGTTGTGGCTATCCAGATCGGCCCTGAAACGTGAGTGCTCACACATCTCCATGTCCACCGATCCGAATTTTTCCAGCGTTTTCCAGATCGCTTCTCGCGACATAATACCTTCGCTGTTATAACTTAGAAAAACGTGCCGAGCGACGGTATCGTGAACCATCTTTTCCAGTGATGAAAGCGCCTGAGCCTTCACGCAAAAGGACGACTTCTGTGCTTGATGAGGTCTGAGTCCGGTAACCCCGTAGATTTTAGGTTTATCAAATCTGGCTATGGTTTCCAGTATGTGATAATTCGAACAATACTGCCTCTGATTGTAAGGTGGATCCATATAGAGCACATCGCAGGTTATCTTCTTCACCAGATCGAGGCCATCCTCGTTGTAGGCTTTATGCCTCAATGTTGTTCTGATCAATGGAACCGCCTCGAGGGTCAGAGGTTTCAGTGCGGTTTTCTTTAGTCTCTTCAGATACGCGGCGTACACAGAAGCTGTGTTGGCCACCCGATCAGCAGCGTCGAGGAGGCTGGCGATCAAGTAAACATACTCACCCTCAGTAAGTTTCCCACGTTTGTGCCAGGTCTCGATTCTTTTCCGGATCGCATCGCAGCGCTTCCCATTATCATCAGAAAAGTACATTCTGGAGTGCCCTGAGCCACTTCCTCCAGGACAGTAATTCTGAAAAATGAATCCCTCGATTCCAGGCAGCCTGTTCAGAAAGGTTAGCGTCCTCTCGACCCCAGAGCGGAATCCAGCCTTCGCAGATCTGGCAACATTCGCGAACCTGGGCGCCCGATTTGAACAGACAGAGGTCTTGTTAAGACAATAAGCGTAGTATTGGATATCATTGGCAACAATCTTGAAACCGAAACTTTTGAAATGGTGCCCTACGACACCTGTCCCGGCAAAAATATCGCAGAACACGCCGCGCCTCCGACCCACTCTTGAAAGGATGGCATCCTGAAGGAATGGCAGAAGCGTATATTTTCTCCCTATATAGTTCATTGCACGGTTATCCCAACACCTCTTTCAGGAACAATCCCGTATAGGATGCCCCCACCTGTGCCACCTCTTCAGGAGAACCCTGGGCTACCAGATGGCCACCATCCTGTCCGCCTCCAGGCCCAAGATCGATCACATGATCAGCAGTCTTTATCACATCCATATTGTGCTCAATCACAATGACGGTGTTGCCTCCTTCAACAAGGCGATTCAGGACCTCCAACAACTTCCGGACATCCGCGAAATGCAATCCGGTCGTCGGCTCGTCGAGGAGATACACCGTCCGCCCAGTGCTGGGTCTGGCCAACTCCCTGGCCAATTTCACACGCTGCGCCTCGCCGCCGGACAAAGTGGTAGAGGCCTGACCCATTTTGATGTATCCGAGGCCGACATCTTCGAGCGTTCTTAGCCACCTGTGAATTTTCGGGATGGCTTCGAAATGTGCAAGTGCTTCCGAAACCGTCATCTCCAACACATCGGAAATGGACTTTCTTTTGTATAGGATCTCGGACACATCTCTATTATACCGCCTGCCATCACAGCCTTCACACGTAACCCAGACATCCGGAAGAAAGTGCATCTCGATACACCTGGAACCCAAACCCTCGCAAGCCTCACAACGCCCTTTCCGATTGTTGAAACTGAAATGTCCTGGGCCGAATCCCCTGATCTGTGACTCTGGCAGTTTTCCGTATAGTTTCCTTATATCATCGAAAATTTTCACATAGGTTGCCGGATTGCTTCTTGGCGAAAACCCGATAGGCGTCTGATCGATGCGGATTACCTTGTCGATCTGGTTAAGACCAAGCACCTCTTCGTGTTGGCCATACGATTTCCGGACCTTATTCACCTTGCTGACGAGGGCACCATGGAGCACATCATTAACCAGTGAACTTTTCCCTGAACCGGATACACCCGTAACGCACGTGAACGCACCCAGTGGAAAAGCTACCGTTATCTGCTTCAGATTGTTGTGAGCCGCACCCACGACAGTCAACTGTCCGTTATCGGCACTCCGACGAGCGGGGACATCGATGTCGATCTTTCCTCTCAAATACCTGGCCGTCAGGGATCCCTGTTTCAGCCCGAGCTTGTTTGACTTTCCTGTAGCAACGAGATGCCCACCTTCGGTCCCCGCTCCCGGACCGAAATCTACGATGTGATCCGCACGCTCGAGAGTGTCCCGATCGTGTTCCACAACCAGAAGGGTGTTGCCAAGATCGCGCAGACGTTCAAGTGCATTCAACAAGCGTTGATTATCCCTCTGATGCAGGCCAATCGTTGGCTCATCGAGTACATACAGAACGCCTGTGAGACCTGAGCCGATCTGGCTGGCCAGGCGAATCCGCTGTGCTTCACCCCCAGAGAGAGTCGGCGCTCGCCTCGCGAGCGTGAGATATCCCAGTCCTACATCGTCCAGGAATCTCATTCTGTTCTGAATTTCCTGAAGCACTTCACCAACGGACTCACTCTCACGGGGATCGAGTTCAAGTTGATGGAACCATGTCCTGCATTTGGCGACCGAGACTTCGCAGACTTCGGGAAGCGTTCGGCCTCTTACTCGTACAGCAGCACTGACCGGTTTGAGACGAGAACCGCGACAGGCGGGACAAGGGACATCATCTACAAGTCCTCCAAGCTGTTTCCTGAACCTTGGAGATACACGAACCAGTTCATCTACAGTGGCAAACAGTCCCTTGAATTGGAAACGCAAGCCACCCTCACCCGTTAACCATCGATCACCAGCCCCATACAGCAGCGTTTCGAAGGCGCTTTCGGAATACTCGGACATAGGCTGATCGAGTCTGCAACCTGCCACCTTGCCCAGGTTTACCAGCAGGTCTGCGAGCGGTCCGCCCGGCTTCCCAAAAGGTGCGACTGCCCCGTTGGCCAGAGATTTACGCAGATCAGGAATCAGAGTATTTTGACTCATCCCGCGTTGTGTTCCCAACCCTTCGCAGGAAAGACACCAACCCTCGTGACTGTTGAACGACAGCCGCTGTGGGGTCACGTCTTCGAAACTCTGGCCACAGGAAGGACAGGAAAGGAATTGACTGAAACGGGTCTCATTTTCATCATCCGGCGAAGCGATCAGTACGATACCTCCCGATAGGGAGAGCGCCTTCTCAACCGAATCTGCAAGACGAGGACCTATCTGCTTTTTGATACTGAGCCGGTCCACAAGAATTTCGAACTGGTGCGACTGTCGATAGTCGATATCGATCGCTTTTCCAAAATCGAAGACCTCACCATCGAGCCTCCCACGGAGATAACCCTCCTTCTGGGCTCTGGCAACAAGCAGACCATAGTCCTCACCTCGACCAGGCTCCTGAGGGGCCAACACATATACGCGGCGCCCCCTGGCCATCTGCAACGTCCGTTCAACTATCCCTTCTACGCTCTGGGCACCTGCCGGCTGCTTGCAGGCTGGGCAATGGACCTGACCCAACAATGCGAACAGTGCCCTGAGGTAGTCGTAGACTTCCGTGACAGTACCCACTGTTGACCTGGGATTCTTGCTTGCCGCCTTCTGCTCGATGGCAATCGCGGGTGACAGTCCAACCACTCGGTCCACCTTGGGTTTTGGCATCTGCCCCAGAAATTGTCTCGCATAGGCAGATAGAGATTCCACGTAGCGCCTCTGACCTTCAGCATAGATGGTATCCAACGCAAGGGAGGATTTGCCAGACCCGGATACACCTGAAACAACGGTCATTTTCTCTCTGGGTATCTTGACATTCACGTCTTTCAAATTGTTCTCGCGTGCACCCATGACTTCGAGATATTTAACGATTCCATTTCTTTTGGGAGAGCGTTTCCGGTCATCCTTGCTTTTATCAGTGTCCACTTTTGAGAGTACCTCTCTCAGCGCGTTCCCGGTGTGAGACTGATTCACCTGTGCCAGTTCTTCAGGACTGCCTGTCGCGAGTACAACCCCGCCCTTTTCGCCACCTTCAGGACCGAGGTCGATCACCCAGTCTGCCGTTTTGATCACATCCAGATTGTGTTCGATAACGACAACAGAATTGCCCAGATCGACAAGATGATGCAGTACTGTCAGGAGATTCTGGATGTCTGAAAAATGAAGTCCCGTAGTGGGTTCATCCAGAATGTACATCGTTTTGCCAGTATTTCGTCTGCACAATTCGCGGGCAAGTTTGACACGCTGTGCCTCGCCACCTGAAAGGGTCGGCGCAGGTTGACCCAGATGAACATATCCCATCCCGACATCCACCAGCGTCTTCAGAACCCTGTGGATAGCTGGCACTGCACTGAAAAAAACGGCAGCATCCTCTACTTCCATTTCCAGGACATCTGCGATAGAGCGTTGTTTATAACGAATACCCAGAGTCTCTCGGTTGAATCTCCTGCCTTCACAGACAGGGCAGGTTACCCAGACATCTGACAGGAAGTCCATCTCTATCAAATTCGCTCCGTTGCCTCTGCACGCTTCGCATCGGCCTCCCTTCACATTGAAGCTGAACCGGCCCTGTTTGTAACCTCTCACTTTGGAATCAGGAAGTTCGGCAAACAGCGCCCTTATGGAATCGAACACACCGGTGTATGTTGCCGGATTGCTTCTGGGAGTTCTCCCTATGGGCTGCTGATCGATTTCGATAACCTTGTCGAGTTCATCAATTCCATCAATCTTCCGGTGTGCTCCTGGATCTGTTTCCGCCCGATTCAGGTCCCGTGCGAGAACTTTATATAACACGTCATTGATCAGCGAACTCTTTCCTGATCCGGACACGCCGGTCACACAGGTGAAGACTCCCAATGGGATTTTTACACTGACATTCTTCAGATTGTTCTGCTTTGCGCCCTGTATCTTTATCCATTTGCCACTCAATGCCCGTCTGTCGGGAATCTCGATCGCACGCTTGCCCGAAAGATACGCTCCGGTGACCGATCTCCCGGTCCGGGCAATTCGCTTCCAGGATCCCGCAGCAACCACTTCACCGCCAAGGTGCCCCGGTCCCGGCCCAAAGTCCACCACGTGGTCCGCGCGTCGCATGGTTTCCTCATCGTGCTCGACCACAATCACGGTATTGCCGGCATCCCGGAGATTGCAGAGCGCATCCAGCAGACTCCCGTTGTCCTTGTGGTGCAAGCCAATCGAGGGCTCATCCAGAACATATGTGACCCCGACCAGTCCGCTCCCGATCTGTCCAGCAAGTCGAATTCGCTGAGCTTCCCCGCCGGAGAGCGTAGGGGCAGACCGGCTTAGGGAGAGGTAATCCAGTCCTACATCCAGGAGAAATCTCAAACGTCCCCGGATTTCCTTGAGTGCGTCTTCGGCAATGGCCTGTTGAAGGGGAGAGAGTTCGAGATCTTCAAAAAATGAGTGGACTTCTACCACCGCCATTTCGGTAACCTCGGGCAGCGATCTGCCATCGATCAGGACAGCAAGCGCCTCGGAATTAAGTCTTGCGCCTTCGCATATTGGGCAGGATCCGGAGCGCATGTAGGCCCCCAGTCGCCGCTTCCACACGGCGGAATTGGCCTCTGCGTATCGTCTTTCAAGTGGCGGAAAGATGCCTTCAAAGGATTCCCTGTGGCGATAAATGGTACCATTACGCCGCTTCCATTCGAATTCTATTCGCTTTGGGATTCCATACAAGAGTTCCTTGCGCGCTTTCGGTGAAATCTCTCCCCACGGCGTATCTATTGAGGCACCGTTTCGCTTCAGGACACCCTCGAAATAGTGCATCTTCCAACGGTTCTTCGGGATTCCAAGAGGGGCGATTGCCCCATCTCGAACGGAGAGCGCTTTGTCTGGCACGGACCGTTTCGGATCCAGTGCGATCTGTGTGCCCAGGCCTCGACAGCCAGAGCACATGCCTTGCGGGCTATTGAACGAAAAAAGTTGGGGCGTGGGCTCCTTGGCGCCAAGACCACACTTCGGGCAGGAAAAATTTGAACTCAGCAACAGGTCCTCTCGACCCTCTGCGCTCACAATGAGTGTTCCCTTCCCAAGGGCGAGGGCGCTATCTACAGCTTCGCCGATCCTTCCCCTTGCCTCAGGCTTCACAACGACCCTGTCCACCACCACATCGATATCGTGCCGAATATACCGTTCCAACCTGAGAGATTGCCTGAGGGTCACTACCTTTCCATCTACCCGTGCCCGGATATAGCCGTCTCGCTGCAGATCCTCGAACAGGTCGAGGTATTCGCCTTTGCGCCCCCGGACAAGAGGGGCCATCACGTGAATTCGGAGATCGGATTCGAGCGCCACTATTCTGTCCACAATACCGTCGCGGGTCTGACCACCGATGGGCGAACCGCATTTCGTGCAATGCGGCGTACCTATGCGTGCAAATAGCACGCGGAGGTAATCGTAAATCTCAGTCATCGTACCAACAGTGGAACGCGGATTCCTCCCAGCTGTCTTCTGCTCGATAGAAATAGTTGGTGAGAGACCTGAAATCTGATCTACATCCGGTTTTTCCATTTGGCCAAGAAACTGCCTTGCATATGCCGAAAGAGACTCCACATAACGACGCTGGCCTTCGGCATAAATGGTATCGAAGGCCAGTGAAGACTTGCCGGATCCAGAAACCCCGGTAAAACAGATCAGCTCATTCCTGGGTAATTCGAGATCGACGTCTTTTAGATTGTGAACTCTAGCGCCCTTGATGACAAGATTGCGCGTTTCCATTGGCTCCCCTCAAACCGTCCGGATCTGTCCTGAATAAGCTCGAATCTCAGCGTCTGAATATACTATTCATTTGTTCACGTATCAAGATAAAACTGTGACCTGGGATTCGTTCCCCGACAGCTCGGCGGGAGACCCCAATACCCGGGTAAAAGTCCTTGTCTGAGAATATTATTGCCCTATATTAAGTGACAGGCTTGTAACGCTTTGTGCCACGGAGAGTTGCTTAGGAGAAACCCCTATGTCCGTTTCATCCAAGACAAAAAAGATCCTGATCATCGATGATGAAAAGCCTATTGTAGATTTGATCAGCGACGTCCTGGAGAAATATAGCTACGAGCCGATCGTGGCAACGAAGTGGACCGAGGCAATAGATGCGATAGGCAACGCATCGCCTGATCTCATACTCCTTGATTTGAAAATGCCGACCATTGACGGCCCTTCTCTACTCGAATTTATCCGTAAGGAAGGTATAGAGCTACCTGTAATCATTGTTTCAGGATTCATAACCGATGAAGTTGCCGCAGACCTCTCGGCACTGGGTGTCAGCGGATTTGTGAAGAAACCATTCAAGGTAGTGCAATTGAAAGAAGCCATCGAGAGTGTTATTGGTCCACCAACCCAGGTGGAAGAAGCGGCAACAACTCCTGAGAGGGATGAAACACCCACAATCGACAGTCTTTACACCCGTCCACCAGAGCCTGCACCCGAACCGCAGGAAGCGCCTCCGACAGATGCGAGTACAGGTGCAGATGCGGGCGTGCTTGATGCATTTAAGAAATTGGAGAAGAACACCTCGACTCAAGACATACCGGTTGAAGGTGTAGAGAATCCTGACAAGGATGACCAGGTGTTGCAGGCCTTCAATAAATTGTCAAAGGGAAATCCGAGAACCGCAGAAAGTCCTGCTGACACGCGATCCACCGAACCACCGGCGGCACCAGACGGAGACCGGCTGCTGCAAGCTTTTGAAAAATTGGGACCCGAAAAACAACCCGCTCCGGAGCCAGCCAGCAGTCCCCCGTCTCAGGCACCTCTGGAGACAGCTCCTGTGCCCGTACCGGAAAGCGCACAACCTAACCGGCCTCAGACGCCACTCCCGCCGAGTCCATTGGACCCTGTTTCATTGGGTGAGACCATTGGTACGAACCCACCTGGCGCGATACCTTCCGCTGGCTTTGACGATGTTCGACCACACCACGGGCATAGAAGACCACCGCGGTCCAGGGCAAGGCGTAGCAAGAATCTGATGATGTACGGTGCCATCACAGTCGTCTGTATCGTCGTTGCCAGCTTTCTCGCGGTAATCAAGATGTGGGAGGCCAAGGGAGGTGCGGATGCGCTCAAGAAAAGGGCTACAAAGTCGATGCAAGAGCAGGGTAAAGAGGAAATCTTGCGGGAGCTTCTGAAAAATAAGTAGGTCAGAATGATAAAAGAAAAGGCGCCTTCGGACCTGAAGTCTGGAGGCGCTTTTTCTTTTTGCGTGGGAACCGTGCTTTATTCCGGTGGTTGAGTCTTGAAACTAGCCACAGCCCTGTCCACCGTGTCGAGGGTCCTGAATATGCCGGCCAACTG
>CAVOEZ010000142.1:0-8347 GCA_963694355.1 Latescibacteria bacterium UBA2968
CGAAATTGAAAGAACACGGCTGGCTGTGGAAGGCCTCAAGGCGGGTGACCTTGTCGGCTTCGGCAGCCTGATGGATCAGTCTCACAACAGTTTGCGAATCGATTATGAAGTCAGCGGTGAGGAACTGGACTTCCTGGTCCGGATCGCCCGAAGTGTCGAAGGTGTCCTGGGCGCACGAATGACCGGAGCGGGATTTGGAGGTTGCACAGTAAATCTTGTCGAAGAAACGGCAGTGGATTCGCTATTGGAAACGATCGAAAGCCAGTATGAATCAGAAACAGGCCTTAAGGCTCAAACCTATATCTGCTCTGCCGAGAATGGCGCGGAGGTCGTTCAGTTTGCAGCTCAATAACTGAAAAATCAGGGGACAGGGTAAATGTCCTCGACAGCGGAAAATAGAGATCAAGCCCGAGTGTCCGACGTGATGTCAACAGACCTGTTCAGCGTAGATCACGACGATGACATCTACCTGGCGCTCAAGCAGATCTCCAAGCACGACATCGGTCGTCTCCCCTGTGATTCACAACAACCGACTTGTTGGGATTATCTCCCGATCGGATATCATGCGGGGATTCGAACTAAAGCGACTGCAGTCTTGTTGAGTTCCAGAATCATCGATCACATTACACAACCTGGACAGATAACGAATTCTCCAAACCCGCTCCATTGACCAGTCGCACCGGAGCACAAAATGAGTATCCCTGTACACATCATATCCGGCTTTCTTGGCTCGGGCAAAACAACCCTGATGAACCATCTGCTGCGCACCAAAACAGGTTCTCAGAAATTCGCGCTCATCGTAAACGACTTCGGAAAAATCCCACTGGATGGAGACCTGCTGGACCGGGAAGGATATACGCTGAAGGAACTTTCATCCGGGTGTGTCTGTTGCACGCTCAGGGGTCCGCTATCGGATACACTTGCGGCGTTCGCGCTGGAAGAACATCCAGATATCATCCTGATGGAGACCACGGGTGTGGCCATACCGGCTGAACTCGCGACCGTCTTCCGATCCGAGGAGCTTGAAGACCTCGTCCGGATCGGAAACATCGTCTCCGTCGTGGATGCGAACAGCTTCCTGAAATATGAACCGCATTTCCAGGTGCTGGGTAAACAGGTCCGCCAGGCCAACACCATTTTGATGAACAAAGTGGATCAATCCGCTCCTGATTCACTGGCGGCCGTTCGAAATCGGATTAAATTTCTCTCGATGCCGGAAGCCATCATGACAGAAACCGATCACTGTCAGATCGCACCGGAACTGATCCTGAACAGCCGACAGGTATACCTCCCCAACTACCTCAACCTCGCAGGCCACGAGGCGACATTACAGAGCTTCTCATACGAAACGCAGAGCAGATTTTCACTTGAGAAGGTAAAATCTTTCCTGCAGAAGCTTCCGGATTGTGTTGTCCGCGCAAAGGGAATCGTATGTACCGATGTCGGCGTCAGGGTAATTCAACTGACGACGTCGGGATGTGAGATCACAGGTTGGGAAGGTGAAACAGAGCAGTCCAGGTTGGTCTTTATTGGAGAGGGACTTCTTGATGACGATCTGGAGATCGAACTGGAGGAATGTCTCGCGGAGTAGGTGAACGGGTGCTTTGCGATTTCAATAACTTGATTGGCGAATTTTCCAGGGTGTCTATCTCCGAAGTCACACGATCTCTCCTGAATCAATCCGTTGGAAGTCTCATCTATCCTCTCGGCCGCTTACCAGAACCACTTCTGTCCAGTCAGCGCATCGATCCACACGCCGATCGGCCAGTGTCATTCCGCCGGTTGTCCGGACCTGCAGCCCATCCGATCGCGAGGTGTTGTATCGAATCCATCCTCTGTTGGGAATCCTCACCTCCGCCTGCCCCTCGATGATCTCGAATGGGGTAAAGATCTCCTCCAGAATCCGGGATCCGAGGTCATACTCGAATCCTGGATGCCTGTCGCAATACAGCAGCATACTATCCGGTCCTCTTTCCAGCTTATTTACGGGAAATGCACGCCCACGAATACCCTCCTGAAACAGATACGCAAGTTCTGGCTCTTCGAAGTGATGGCACTCCCTTTCTGAGAGACCTTCCCACACACCGTCTAGAACGAGAACACACTGGTCATTATCCTCCCGCATCTCCAGCAGCCGCAGAAACGGTCTGGCTGGCATCGCCAACTCCAAATTCTGGTAGTTAAACCGGGTACAGTCGTAAAGGGTAATCTCCCTGTTTCCTTCCACCGTTTGAACGGTGGCATATCGCCCCTCGAACCCCATACCGTTCCCGACATCCCGGAATCCTGATGGGTCGGGTGAATAAAACAATTCGACTTCCTGCTTGCCGGTCGTGACCTGCACAGCCAGAACGTCCTGCTCACTCACTATTATTTTGACCTCTGCGTCAACTGCCTGGTTATTTCGCACAGGTTCCCAAAGCGCAGTGAACCGGCTTCTGAGATTCTCACCCTCCCGACGGACGATCAGCTTGGGCATTCTAAACTGCTCCACCAGAGAGTGATCCTCTATCTGCAAAGCATTGCTCCAGCACTGTCTCAAAGTTGGAACTGTAGCAGTATAAAGATCGCCATCGCCGGGTTCGAGCATGTGCAGGCGCACATCGGGAATCTGGTCATCCTCCGCTTTGAAGATCGCAGAAAACGGGCCTGAAAAGCTCCCTTTGTGGACATCTCGAAAAACGCCATACCACGGGTTCACGTCCTTCGGCTTGAGTCCCTGTGCCAGGAGCTCCTTTTCCCACTCCGCGTGTGCGGGCGGCTCGAACGGGTTTCCGTCATCCGCATAGCTCTCGGCGTAAAATGCTGTTGGAACCGAGGACTCCAGCCGCTGTTCAGCCATGCAGCTGCCCTGGGCCATCCACTCGTGCGTGCTGCCCCCGGCGACCTCGAAAATATCGAGGATCAGGTTGTCGTTTGCCCCTGTTGGCACAAGGAACAGAGTCCGGCGATAGGCTGTGCATTGAGAATAAACCTCGGGTGCGGACACTTCCACCACCTGCACGCCATCTCTCGAAGGGTGCCACCCAAGCAGGGAGCCGCATTGGGATACCTTTTCCTGCGTATCCCTGTCGACCACCACGAGGTTGTGTCCGGACGCGGTTTTGGCGAACCCGTTGTAGGTCAACTGATACCCAATGTCGGATACCAGCTCTTCGGCATAGGACCAGAGGATCAGATTCAACATATCGTCATGGTCGTGACCCCAGTTGCCCGAATAGTGCAGGTGGGCCTGAATATGATTAGCCCTGTCCTTATCTCCCCGTGCAAGAAACGCGTGACCGAAGGAGGGATAAATCAGGGAACGGCCCTCACCCGAAGGGTTCCGGGACGGACGGGTCTCCTCGATATCCGCGTGCTTCCTGTTTCTCATGGTATGGTGCGTATCGTGTGCCTGAATGTAGTTGCCGTCCGGATAGACCATTGTGGCCAACGTCTCGACCGCCTGGTGGAGGATGGGCAGTTCACGCTTGTTGCTCAGGTTGTCGAATCTTCTCCCGTCGATACTTGACACGAATCCCTCTGGATCCGAATAGCCGGAGCCGTGCGCAGATGCATTGGCGATGCCGTGAATCTGTTGCCCGGCATAGGACATACTCTCTGGGAAAACGTAGTCTGCCATAATGGTCTTTTCCGCGAGCAACTTGAGCTTCCAATATGCGTAGTGAACCAGTTCCGGCAGGCCCACGCCACGACCGAGCAGAATAAATCCTGTGGACTGATAGGGTATGTAATTGCTCAAAGCCGCATCCGGATGCAGATAGTGAATGTCATACCGGATCGCGTCTTTCACCGAATACAGAAACAATTCCTCTTCTACAAATGCCCTTGCGTCTCCCGCCGGGGCCAACCTGTCGAACGATGACCACACTTCCGCATTAACGACATAGTCATATCCTTCTGCGAGAACACACATATGCCGGGTCCCGGTATGATATTTGTCATACCAGATGCCCGCGTAAACGGGGAATTCCGTCACCGGGCGCAGTCTATCTTCCTCTGCAATCCCGGGTCTCCCGCGATGGGTTTTGGGCCAGTGAGGCACTGCGCGCGCGAAATCGTACAGAATCGCCGCGGCACGCTCAGCATATGCCAGCCGTCCAGTCAGGTGATACAGTATGCCCAGCGTCCTGGATGCCTCGATCAGGTAATAAACCCGCAGCGAATCCATGAATTCACCATTCAGATAGATCCGTTTTCCATCGGCAGCATCGTGATACGGATATTCCTGCCGATCACCTCTCGGCCCTTCGATCTCCAGCATACCCGACTGCGGATACAGTTCGAAAGGATCTACAGTATGACCTCTGGGGCACCAGATGAGATCCGGTTGGCCCGGTTGCCAGGTCAGGGTTTCTCCGTCTTCCCTTGGGCAGCGCGCGATTCTGGTGCTCGGCATGACACGCGCATTCCCGGCAATTCGGTTGCGCAAAGGCGTCATCCCCACGAGATCAGTTGCGGCAACTCTCAAGAAGGGCGCTGCACTGTCCTTAAGCCGCTGGATTTCACGTTCCGTTAACGCTTCAACCACAGATACTCGTTGGGGGTTACGTCTCTGTCTCCGGGGAATCGGTTCAAGCGCATCCACCCAATCCTCTGTTGGATAGAACCCGCCATAATATGCCTTCAGATCCTCAAAAGTCGTGGGAATTTGGGAAAGTCTTTCTGAGCCAAGCCCCGAAGTGGCATCCATTGCCAGGGGTCCCAGATCTGTGGAATCCGTCGTGCCGGTCTGGCTGTCACCGCGCCAGTAGGATCCGAATTTCGACATAAAGATGCTCCCCTGTTTCCGTGCTATCGTGTTTAGAAATGACCATAAAAGAGATCCGACGCCTAAATTCCATTCCCTGCAGCGGCCCCATTTGAGAGACAACTTACGAATACGGCTCAGTGTTGTTGGTGGTCTTGCCTGTTCCACCGAGTTGATCGGACCAGACAATGTATTATCTAAAGACGCCCCTCGCCGGGCATTCATTCCCTTATACGACAGAGAAAAGCCGGAAACTGGGTCATTTTGTCCCATTCCCGGCCTTCGTTCACGCGGGACATATTGTCCCATCCAGATCACCTGAATATGTGACAAAATACCCCACTTGATCCTTTCTCGCCTGTGGCCATACCCAACTTTAAGTAGGCTCAATCAGTTCAAGACATATCTTCGGGATGACTCATTCTTCATCCTCAATCAGACCGTACTCTCGCAGTTTCCGGTATAGCGTGCGTCGGGCGATACCAAGGGTCTTTGCAGCGCGGGTCTGATTCCTTCCCTCCGCCTCAAACACCTTCTCGATATAAGCCCTTTCGAGTTCAGCCAGAGTGAGTGATTTCTTGCCTGCCTGTTCGAGCAGGGAATCTTCCGCAGTGTGGGTTTGCCCTGACAATGCAGGCTTGCCCACTGTCTCGATCCTGGCCTCTTCTACAAGTTCCTCCTCTACCGGGTTTCGATTCTGATCAGATTTACATACTGACCTTCTTCGAGTTCTGGTGAGTCTTGTCGAAAGGGCAACTGCCGCCGCCGCAGATGCAGCCAGAATAAGTGACGAAATTCGCATTTCATTGATCCTCTTCAACGGTTCAATCACCAGTCCTGTGCGATCGCCTCATCCAACGACAGTACGCCAGGACGATTGCCGACATTCATCCACTGATTCGAAAATAGGCCGACGGTCTCTCAATGTCAATAACTCCATCTACGAACTGGCTCCAATCGACTTCCTCGGGCGAAAATTCAGTTTCTTCTGTCCCTCTAACTGAGTAACTTGGGAATTCCACCAGCTACTCAAATGTGGGCAGTGTTCCGTCGCCTTCAAAATGGATTGATCCAAATCAACTCGGATCGAACGAAAGTAGTTGATACAACGCGATCACATCGTCCAGTGCAGTCCCGAATCACAGCAAAACCACGATCACCAGGAAAGGTTGAACATGCTCTTTTACGACAGTCTCGAGGCATACATACACGGTGAACGACAAAGGCTGGAGCAGCTTGTTCAATCGAATATCCCCACAACGGGGAGGATTCTCGAGGTGTATGGCCCTGCGGACGACCAGGATCTGGAGACCAATCCGGGTGGACACTCGGTCACGCAAAAGGTTAGCCAGTTGCCAGTCGATTGCCACGGAGTAGAGGGAGACAGGCACGTCGGGTTAACGCGGCCGGCAACAGGCAGGGAGGCACCCTTGTATCAGCGAAAACAGGTGCAAATCGTGAACCGAAGACAGCTATTCGCCGTTTCGCCTGGTGAATGCAGCCTCTTGAGCGAGCGCCTTTGTGTGGAAGTAACACCCCAGTTGCTCGGAGCGAATCTTTTGATCGGACGCGAGGATGGTGGCGAATTCTGCATCTCCAACCTGCCTGTGAATACGTATCTTGCCATTGCCCCGGCGAATGCCAAAGAACCACCCGCGCCTCCTGTTGCGACCCTGATTCACTACGTCCAGCAGAAGGGATGCAGCCGAACGGGAAAGGCGATCGCCCGGGCTTATGGCGATGACTCGCTCACCAAAAGATTCGTGGATGAATCCGAATTTGAACGTGGCATCCTGTTAGGTGTAGAATATCCGGTAACCGAGCCGGCCATTTTGGAACCCGGTCAGCGCGTGTTCTTCAAATTTCCGATGGGGTGCTGTTATTGAGCACCCGAAATTAACGGCAACCGAATGCCGTGGATTACACGTGAGAAAGCGGTCGCGTTTTCTCCTGTGCCTCTTTGATAAGGCCAACTCAGAAACAGCCGCACCGCCAAACCAGGCAGTGCGGCTGTTTGCATTGAAGCGGCTCACCTCTTGCCTACCCCGTATTTTGTAGTCCCTCCGCGATCCCGTTGATCGTGGCAAGCAATTCACCGAACAGCCGTCGGTCTGCCCTGTTGGATGCGCGCCACTTGCGGAGCAGATTCACTTGAATAAGGCTGATTGGATCCACATACGGATTTCGCAGCTCAATGCTGCGCTGCAGGGTCGGTTCTCCGTCGAGGAGCGTATCGATCCCTTTCAGCTTCAGAATCAGACCGACCGTCAAATCGTATTCCAACTTGATTCTTTCGAAAATGTCCTTGCCAGCTTCACCGACCAGGGCTGCATATCTGGCAGCCACATCCAAATCCGCCTTTGCGAGCACCATCTCGGCATCATCTATCAAAGACCGGAAGAATGGCTGATCATCTATGGTTTCCACAAGCGTGTCTTCCCCATCGGTATCCATTGCTGCGGCCAAACCGGTTCCCAATCCGAACCACCCGGGAAGCATGTGACGACTTTGGGTCCAGGCGAACACCCAGGGAATCGCGCGCAGATTCTCGATGCCCTCCTGCGTCCTGCGCGAAGCCGGGCGTGAGCCGATCTGCATGCGTTCAATCACGTCGATCGGTGTGGCCTGTCGAAAATAGCCGTAGAATCCTTCGTTCCCGTAAACAAGATCCCGGTAGGCCTTGCGGCTCACTTCAGCCACAGATTTCATCACAGACCGCAGCTTCGATCCGCCTCCGTGTTGGGGTCCCGCACCAACAGTAGAAATAGCTACTGAACCCACCATCTGTTCCAGTTCGCGTGTGGCAATGCCTCGCATCCCGTATTTTGCATGTATAATCTCACCCTGTTCTGTTACCCTCAATCGACCGCGCACAGTGCCTTTTGGGGCGGCAAGTATGGACCGCTCGATGCGTCCCCCACCCCGGCTGCTGGTGCCTCCCCGGCCGTGGAAAATCGTCAAATCTATGCCGGCCTGTTCGGTTACACCACACAGGGTCCCCTCGGCTTGCTGAAGCGCCCACCTTGCGGATACGAAACCACTGTCCTTGTTGCTGTCAGAATAACCGATCATCACCACCTGTCGATTGCCTCTCGAGGAGAGATGGGAGCGATAGGTATCGCAAGACAACAGCCGCGACATGACATCTGGTGCCCTCTGAAGGTCAGACACGGTTTCAAACAGGGGAGCAACATCCAGTGGGATCGTACCGTCCTCTGCCAAACCACTCCATTTTGCGAGCAATAACACGGTCAGCACATCGTCCACATCCTGTGTCATGCTCACGATATATGGGCCAATCGCCCGGGGACCCATGTGAACCTTGGACGCAGCAATTTCACGAAACACTTCGAGCGTTCGTTCGGCCTCGTCGTCCGATTGCCCTGCAGGTTTGTCCATCGATTCCAACGCTCGGAGAAGGATCTCAGTCCTTCGATCAGCAGGCATCGAAGCCCATTCGCTCTCCCCCAACAGCTTCCCTGCAACGGATCGGTGGACCTGTGCGTCCTGCCGGATGTCAAGTGTGGCCAGGTGGAAACCGAACGTCTCAACACGTCTGATCAGCCGGTTCACCGAGAACTGTCCTGCCCGTACCCC
>CAVOEZ010000143.1:0-8343 GCA_963694355.1 Latescibacteria bacterium UBA2968
GACCGCGATTTGTGGCTGGGCGAAAAGATCATCGGTCGACAGGGCTGTTTTGGCTGTCACACGATTCAGGGTTTTGAGGACGCCACCCCTATAGGAACGGAGCTTACAGAAGAGGGAAGCAAGGATGTAGACAAGCTGGACTTTGCTATGAACCCGACCCATATACAGAAGACACGTCACGACTGGTTCTACACGAAATTGAAAACCCCGAGAGTCTTCGATGAAGGCAAGGTGAAGGTCTACGATGAGAAGCTGCGGATGCCGCAGTTTGATCTCACAGACGAGGATGCGCACGCGGTCACAGCCGCACTTCTGAGCCTCAACAAGTCTCACGCAACCCAAGAGGCCATGAACAATTTAAGCCCCGACGAAGCGGAAATAGAAAAAGGCAGGTGGCTGGTATATGACAGGAATTGCAAGGGTTGCCACATCGTGGAAGGGCAAGGAGGTGCGATCAGCGAACCTCTGATCGCCGCATACGGACAAGAAGGCATTCCCGAATCAGATGCTGTGGGCTTCACGCCTCCAATCCTGAATGGTCAGGGAAAAAAGGTTCAGCCGGATTGGTTCTTCAGCTTCTTGAAGGGTCCGGTTCCAATACGGCCGTGGCTCGATGCAAGGATGCCGACATTTGGTCTGCACGACCAGGAGGCAATCGATCTGGTCACCTATTTCTCGCGGATGGATGAGCAGCAGTTCCCTTTCCAGACGCTTGAAGACAAGCATCTTACTGACAAAGAGATGCGTGGCGCCCGTATCCTATTCAGCGAAGATGTCTATAATTGCTTTACGTGCCACCAGCAGGGAGACATAAAACCCAAAGGTGACCCTGCCAGCTGGGCACCAGACCTGGCAATGGCCAGATCGAGGTTGAAGCCGGAATGGATCAAGAGCTGGCTCTGGGACCCCCAGAAGCTGCAACCAGGAACGAAAATGCCAACGTTTTTCGGGGATGAAACGACTTATTTGCCAGATAATATGGCGAAATATCTAAAATTGCCAGAAGGAGTTGCGCCTGCTGACGGGATGCTGGTGCTGCCCACCGACGTGGTCATCGAGGCGCTGACAGATTATATCGTATACGGACTCCATCAGGGCAAACAGATCAGTTCACGATAGTTCTGGAACTTTTCACACCCTCACACGCTAAAAAAGTTATACCAGGACAAAGGCAATAAGAAACCACCAATCAAGGAGAATGAAATGCGTCTCAAGGGGTTGTTTTCAATGGTATTAACTTCCTGTGTCGTTTGCACGGGAGCAGGGGACGTATGGGCGGGCTCAACCATTAGCGGAACAGTTAAACTCGACCTGCCAGGTGGAAAAACACCCAGACGGAAAAAGCTGCAGATGGCAGCCGACCCGGTGTGCAATGCCAAGCATGACACCCCGGCCTTCAGTGAGTCCCCGGCGGTGGTGGATGACGATGGGTCCCTGCAGAATGTATTCGTATATATCAAGAAGGGATTGGAGGGCAAGAAATTCGACATACCGGGCGAGGCCATTCTGGATCAGAAGGGTTGCATGTACGCTCCACACGTTCTTGGGGTAATGGCCGGACAGACGATAACAGTTCTCAACAATGACGGAACACTCCACAACGTGCATCCCAAACCCCAGAACAGCGATGAGTTCAACAAGGCTATGCCGAAATTCATGAAGAAGATTAAAATAAGCTTCGACAAGCCGGAGGTGATGATCCCGGTGAAATGCGACGTGCATCCCTGGATGCAGTCCTATGTTGGAGTGTTGAACCATCCCTTTCACTCTGTTACGGGTGAAGGCGGCAAGTATGAACTGAAGGGCCTCCCGGCAGGAAAGTACACGGTAGAGGCATGGCACGAGAGCGAACGAATTGGAACGATGACACAGGAAGTGACTCTGGCTGATGGTGAGTCAAAGAACGTGGATTTCACGTTCAAAGTTAAAGCCAAGGAGTAGGTGTTAAAGACGCTTCGATACCCGGTTACACGGAGGAACCTGGATGGAAGAGAAGATCTACGGATACTGGCTGCCAATTGACATTTCAACTCACGGTCACGTGATTGATTGGCTGATCAATTGGCTGCATGTGTTTATGATTGCGCTGTTTGTGGGATGGGGCGTCTTTTTCGTATATTGCCTGGTGAAATTTCGAAAAGGGTCTAATCCTCATGCGACCTATGACCCGGTAAAGGGAAAGGTCTCCAAGTATGTAGAGATTGGCGTGGTCATCGTGGAGGCTCTCCTGCTCGTTGGCCTGTCGATGCCGCTTTGGGCCCAGTTCAAAAATGATTTTCCTGATCCAGCAAATGCTCAGGTGGTCCGGGTCGTGGCAGAGCAGTTCGCGTGGAATGTCCACTATGGAGGCAAGGATGGTGTTTTTGGACGAACCGCACCGCAATTCGTCACATCCGATAACCTGCTCGGCCTTGATCCGGATGATGATGCGGGCAAGGATGATTTCAACGCGATCAACACCCTCCATATGGTGGTCGATAAGCCCATCATCGTTCACCTGTCTGCGAAGGATGTGATTCACAGCTTTAAAGTGCCTGTGCTCCGCCTGACGCAGGATGTCATTCCCGGTCAAGAGATCAAGGTCTGGTTCGAAGCCACCAAAACGGGTACATTCGATATTGCGTGTGCCCAGCTCTGTGGGCTTGGACATTACAGGATGCGGGGGCAGTTGGTTGTAGAAAGCGAAGAAGCCTTCAAGACCTGGTTCGATGAACAGGCCAGTGAGATCGAAACAGGTGAGGATGACTTTTTCTAAGGAGCGCCTTAATGGCTGAGCATTCGCACAATGATTCGCACGGACACCATGAACTGGGGTTCTGGCGCAAATATTTGTTCTCTATCGATCACAAGGTGATCGGTATTCAGTACACGCTGACGGCACTCCTATTTCTTCTTCTGGGTTTTTCCCTGATGATGATGATGCGCTGGCAGCTCGCTTACCCAGGGCAGCCGATGCCGTGGATAGGCAAACTCTTCGGGAATACAAACATGCCCGAGGGCATCATGGTTCCGGAATTCTACAATCAACTTGGGGCGATGCACGGCACCATCATGGTTTTTCTGGGTGTTGTTCCTCTCGCCGTGGGTGGATTTGGAAACTATATTCTGCCTCTCCAGATCGGCGCCCCGGACATGGCCTTTCCGAAACTCAACATGGCCAGCTACTGGGTATTTGCCTGTGGTGGTGTCGTGATGCTAATCAGCTTTTTTGTTCCCGGCGGGGCAGCCCAATCAGGTTGGACCTCGTATCCTCCACTGGCCAATTTGGCCACGATGGGTCAAACGATATGGCTAATCGGGATGGTATTCCTGATCACGTCCTCTCTGCTGGGTTCCGTCAATTTTATCGTGACGACAGTTCAGATGAGGGTAGAAGGATTGTCCTTCTTCCGGTTGCCGTTTTTTGTATGGACTCAGTTCGTTACTGCCTTTCTGCTGCTCCTTGCCTTCCCTCCGCTCGAAGCGGCAGGGGTCTTGCAGCTGATGGATCGTATTGCCGGAACAAGTTTCTTCCTCCCTAGCGGCCTGGTCGTTACCGGCCAACTCCTCGAAGTCGCAGGAGGAGGCAATCCGCTCTTGTGGCAGCATCTGTTCTGGTTTTTGGCGCATCCAGAAGTTTATGTGCTGATTCTCCCTGCACTGGGAATCGTGGCCGAGGTCATTGCAAATAACACACGCAGACCACTCTGGGGATACCGGACCATGGTCTATTCTGTGATCTTTTTGGGGTTCATGTCCTTCATCGTGTGGGCACACCACATGTTTATGACAGGCATGGGAACGACCATCAGCACATTTTTCCAAACAACGACGATGATTATTTCGGTGCCTTCAGTGATCATACTCACCGCGCTTGCCCTTAGTCTCCACGGTGCGTCGATCCGATTCACCGTTCCGATGCTTTTCGCCCTGGCATTCATCCCGATGTTTGCCATTGGTGGGCTAACGGGATTGCCATTGGGCCTTACCGCGTCAGATCTCCACCTGCACGACACCTATTACGTGATTGGCCATTTCCACTATGTGGTCGCACCGGGAACCATATTCGCGCTATTTGCAGGAATTTACTACTGGTTTCCCAAAATCACGGGCAGACACATGAACACGGTGTTGGGTAAACTCCATTTCTGGTTTTCGTTGATTTTCATGAATGGCATATTCATGCCGATGTTTTTCGTAGGCATGGCTGGCGTTTCTCGCAGACTCTATGATCAGACCCAGTACGCTTATGGTGCACAGGTTCAGGGCCTAACAGCGATGGGGTCGTGGTCTGCGTGGATGCTAGGCCTCGCACAGATATTCTTCATTGTGAACTTTATTTTGAGCATCAGGGGCGGCAAGAAAGTAGAATCGGACAACCCGTGGGACGCAACGACTCTGGAATGGGCAACACCGACTCCACCGCCTCACGGCAATTTTCCGGAGACACCGGTTGTATATAGAGACCCGTATGAATACAGTGTCCCAGGCAGTGACAAGGATTTCCTTCCGCAGCACGTTCCGGACAGCGGAAATTCTACGTCTGAACCTGCCTCCGCGGACGACTAATCAGGTGGCTACCTCGACCCTTATACCAGGAGTACAATAACGTGTCTGCTGAAGAGATTCCCTACACGGTAGAACCCCATCCCGTAACCGGGGTATATAACGGAAAGCTGGGGTTGTGGCTTTTCCTGGCTTCCGAGGTGATGCTGTTCGGTGCGCTGTTTTCTACACTGGTGCTGCTTCGTGTAGGGGCCGCGGATTGGCCGCACGGATGGGAGCTGCTGAATGTGCCACTAGCTACGCTGAATACATTCGTTCTCATCGGTTCCAGTGTTACAATGGTGATGGCGTGGGCATCGCTGAAACTCGATGACTTCGGCAAGTTCAAACTCTATATGGGTGTAACCGTTCTCCTTTCTTTTGTATTCCTGGTTGTTAAGTACTTTGAATACACCCATAAATTTCATCTTGGGATTTCACCCGCAACAAACAATTTCTACGCGACGTATTTCACGATGACAGGACTCCACGGGCTACATATTATCGGAGGCATCGTAGTAAATCTATATCTGCTATTCCCTGGAAACGCCTTATGGAAAACCGCGCCTGAACAATTCACAAACCGTGTAGAGTGTGCGGGTCTGTACTGGCATTTCGTAGATCTCGTGTGGATATTCCTTTTCCCAATTCTATATCTGCTTTAAGGGGTACTGAAATGGCTGAATCTGCTGAAGAAATCAGACACCACATCCGGGTTTACATGATGGTTTTTGGGGCCTTGGCCGTTCTCACGCTTGTGACGGTTGCAGTTTCCTACCTTCATATCGAATCCATTGCGGCGACGATTATGGTTGCTCTGGCGATTGCCTCGGTCAAAGGCGCACTCGTGGCTGGATATTTCATGCATTTGGTGTCTGAAAAACAAATCATCTACTGGATACTCATCTTGACGGTTGCTTTCTTCATTGTACTCATGCTCCTGCCGCTTCTGACCGACATCTCCACAGTTGGAATCCCTGTTTGAGGAGAGGTCCACATGTCTCTCAAGTCATTCCACATATTTTTCATCGTGATTTCCGTGCTCTGCTGCCTGGGTTTCGGCGCATGGGCAATATTGGATTTCGTGACGACTGGAGCCGCTACAAATCTCTTTCTGGGTTCCGTATCTCTCCTTTTCTCTGTAGTACTGGTGGGATACGGTTTCTGGTTCCTCAGGAAGCTGAAGGGATGGAGCTACCTTTGAGAAAGCTGCTGGCGGTTGTTCTGTGCTGCATAATGCAATTTAGTGCGTCGGAAGTGATTGCCTGTTCTGTTTGCTTTGGTGACCCCAGTTCCGATATGGCGAAGGGGGTTAACGCAGGGATCGCTGTGTTGTTAGGCCTCATCGTGACCGTGCTGATATCCATCGTGGCCGTGATGTCGTTCTGGATTCATCGAGCGCGACGTTTTGCGCGGTTGAGTCCTTCAGTTGGGATAGAGAGCAAGTAAGGAACAAATGGCTGACTTTCCTGAATGAGGGTGACAGGCTGAAATGGTGAATGGGACGGCAGTCAGGAACCTGTGGCTCCATAGATTCAGTGTTTTTACAGCTCTGTCGACACTCTTTCTAATTTTTGCGGGCGGGTTGGTTACCAGTACCGGTTCTGGTCTGGCGGTTCCGGACTGGCCATTGTCTTATGGCATGTTTTTTCCTCCGATGGTAGGGGGGATTTTTTATGAGCATGGCCACCGAATGGTGGCTACTTTCGTGGGTATGCTCACTGTCGTCCTTGCCCTCTGGATCTGGAAAATCGACAGAAGACGCTGGCTCCGGAACCTGGCTGCAGGCTCCGTCGCTGCGGTCGTTCTACAAGGCCTACTGGGCGGGATCACAGTTCTTTTTCTTCTGCCAACCGCAGTGAGCGTCACACACGCCTGTCTTGCACAAACTTTTTTCTGCTTGATCGTTAGTATTGCTATTTTTACATCTTCTGAATGGCAGAATCCGGTTGCACCGATCTCGGGATCCGAGGCAGGGACCATTAAAAAACTTGCTGCTATTACCACCGGTGTGATCTACGTGCAGTTGATCCTTGGTGCTGTAATGCGACATACACAGTCCGGCTTGGCGATCCCGGATTTCCCGCTTTCATTCGGTTATCTGGTTCCCCAGTTCTCCCAATTAAGGGTTGATCCAACCGCCCCATTCCCGATTCCTCTGAGCACCTATAAGATGAAAGTGTTAATACATTTCGTGCATCGGGCGTGGGCTGTAGTTGTGAGTGTTGCTGTGGTCGCCTTGGGCTGTCGCATACTTGTTAGACACGGTAATAGAAAACAACTTGTAGGTCCTGCACTCCTCCTCCTCATTCTCTTGATCGTCCAGATTACACTGGGAGCACTGGTGGTTTGGACTGAAAAAGGGGTTAGCGTTACGACATTTCACGTGGTTGTTGGCGCTTCGACTCTAGCCTGCAGTCTTGTTTTGACCATAAGGGCCTGGAGGATGTGTCCCTCCCAAACCGGTACGGTAGCCGGCTTATCCGGAGAGCACGCGTAATGAAACAACAGGTAGGAGTAAGGGAGGCGAGAATCGGATTGTCGTGGACGAGGATCATGGATTATGTGACTCTGACAAAACCGCGCATCACAATCTTCGTGGTCTTTACTACGAGCGTTGGTTTTATGCTGGGTGCTGGTAAGGGTTTTGATATGCGGATCTTGATTCACACCCTGATGGCAACCTCGCTCGTTGCTGGTGGTTCTGCTACATTGAACCAGTATCTTGAACGAGAACTCGATGCTCGAATGAAAAGAACCTGTACTCGCCCGTTGCCTTCCGGCAGGCTGCATCCTGATGCAGCCTATCTGTACGGTCTCGTGCTTTCTGTGAGCGGAATTCTGTATCTGGGTTTCGCTGTGAACTGGTTGGTTGGGTTGGTGGCTGCGGCGACGGCAATAGTTTATTTATTTCTTTATACACCAATGAAACAGAAGACTTCCCACAACACAGCCGTTGGTGCAATTGCGGGTGCGTTACCTCCTGTGGGCGGTTGGGCAGCGGCTAAGGGCGAAATTGGACTGGAAGCGTGGATCCTTTTCGGGATCATGTTTCTATGGCAGTTTCCCCACTTTTTTGCCATCGCATGGCTTTATCGAGAAGACTATGTGGCAAGTGGATATCGGATGATATCCGCCGGAGACACGGAAGGCAGGAGGACATCCAGGCAGGTCATTATCTACAGCCTTGCCCTTGTACCTGTTAGCATTTTGCCATTCCTTTTGGGTAGCAGTGGCTTGTCCTATCTGATTGCAGCCACAATCCTTGCATTCGCATTGCTCTATTTCTCGTTCTCCTTCGCAAGGCTGAGAACCGATTTGGATGCCAAAAAACTAATGAGGGCAACACTCGTCTATTTGCCTGTTTTATGGTTGGTGATGGTAATCGATCGCCTGTCTGTTTGAGCCAGAAGCAGGATTGGAGAGGTGTAGAGGTGATAGGTACCGACCCTATCACCTTCTTTGTTTCGGAGAAACAACTGCTTGGAGAGACCTTCGGCTATAGAAATTAGCGATTTGGTGCATCAGTATGGGGACCGGCGCGCTGTTGATGGTATAAACTTGCAGATTGAAGCAGGTGAGATATTCGGCCTGCTTGGGCCCAATGGAGGAGGGAAAACAACTCTTTTTCGGATCTTGAGTACGATGCTCCATCCCACTTCAGGAAGGGTGAGGATTTTGGGTCTGGATCCCAAAACCGAATCTGCGGCAATTCGTGGTCGTATCGGAGTTGTGTTCCAGAATCCCAGTCTGGACGCAAAACTGACAGTTCTTGAGAATCTGAATCACCAGGGTCACCTTCACGGTCTCAGGGGAAAA
>CAVOEZ010000144.1:0-8338 GCA_963694355.1 Latescibacteria bacterium UBA2968
GGGACCCAGAACAGATTTCTCGATCACCGCAGATTCTGAAACAAAAACGGGAGGCACAAGGATCACACCATCTCTGGTGGTCACCGTGGCCCGATGGTCCAGCAGGTGTCGGTTGGTTTCCAACAAGGCGTCGGGAGCCCCACAGTCGAACCAGTGGTCCACCTGGAATGCTTCCAGATTCGCTCCACTTTCTACCATAAGCCCAAAGGCATCTGTAAGCTGATACTCGCCCTGGGTGCGCAAATTCTGCTGCATCAGTTTATCGAGACTCTCAAACAATAACTCGCTTCGGCGTATGTAATTGATTCCAACGATCGCCAGGTCCGACACGAACTCCTCTGGTTTTTCGACCAGGCGAGTGATCCTCTTTCCCTCAACCTTTACCACACCGAATCGCCGTGGATCTTCTACTCGTTGGACGCCGATGGCACCGTCGACCTCCACGGAGACCGCCGACGAAAAATCACCTTCGATAATAGTGTCCCCATAGATGATCAGTGTGGGATGACCCTCTGCCCATTCTCTTGTAAGGAAAACAGCGTGGCCTAGCCCCTGCTGTTTATCCTGAATAACGGGAACAATTTCACAAGACCCGTACTCCCGCTCCGCATACTCGACGATCTGATCTCCCATATAGCCGACAACCAGGGCTACTTTGCGAATTCCTAGCCCAACCACCTTGTCCAGAATATATCCGAGAATGGGTTTCCCTGCGACATGCAGCAACGGCTTTGGCGTTGTGTGAGTATGGGGGCGCAGTCGGCTGCCCATGCCAGCAGCGGGAATAACAGCCCAACTATCTGCAAGATCGATCAAAGAATTGCCTCCCCTCCAGCTTTCACATCAACACGGAGCGATTCGGATTCCAGATCAAGATACATAGGATCAGGCAGGACCTGCCTGACTTCCGCCGGCAAGACATCCTGAAGATAGGACTGAATCTCCGCCCTCGTCCTGAGGGTAAGCACGTGGTTGGCGATAAGGGTTGCATCTACTTTTGTGATGGACCGAATAGTTCGCTTCATCTCGGGCAATGCACGTGGACTCATGCTGAATCCATCCACCCCCAGGCCCAACAGCAGCAGACCGCACCAGGGATCACCCGCCATTTCTCCACAGACACTCACAGGAATATTCTTGTCGTGGCCTGCATCCACCACGGATTTTATCAAGCGCAGTACACCAGGATGGAACGGATCGTATAGATAGGCCACACGCTCATTTCCCCGGTCTACAGCAATGGTGTACTGGATCAGATCATTTGTTCCGATACTGAAGAAATCGACCTCTTCGGCCAATTGATCCGCGACCAGGGCCGCCGATGGCACTTCGATCATAGCCCCGATTTTGCACGCCTCGTCAAAGGGTACGTCCTCTTTCCTGAGGTCCTCACGTGCATCCTCGAGCACCGACTTGGCCTCGATCAGTTCCTCTACCCCAGAAATCATCGGGAACATGATCCGTACGTTACCCTCCGCACTGGCCCTGAGAATGGCCCTGAGTTGAGACCGAAACAGATCCCGGTTTGCCAGACACAACCGAATGGCTCGCCAGCCCAGAAAGGGGTTCATTTCCTGAGTATGGTGAAACACGTATAAAAGCTTGTCCCCACCAAGGTCCAGCGTCCGAATCACTACCGGTTCCGGGGCCACATCTCGGGCAAGCTTGCTGTATGCACGAAACTGCTCCTCCTCAGTTGGGAGCCGCGAACTCATTAAATAGAGGTATTCCGTTCGATAGAGCCCAATACCTTCGGCGCCGTATCTGATGGCGGGAACAACCTCTTCGGGAAGCTCGATATTGCCCTGGAGGTTTACTCGAACACCATCCAGCGTAACTGCCGGCATCTCCCGGAATGTAAGAAGCCCTTCCTTCACCTCCTCGAGTCGTCGTGCCTCGGCCTGGTATCTCGTTAATATTTCGTGATCGGGATTCAGAAAGGCCAGGCCACGACGTCCATCCACAATCGCCATATCCCCGGGGTTTGCGGAGGATAGGGCGCCCTCGACACCCAGAACAGCAGGGATTTCAAGACCGCGTGCCATAATCGCCGCGTGTGACGTGGATCCACCAACTTCGGTAATGAACCCCAATACCTGGTCACGATCCATGTGCGCAGTATCTGACGGCGACAAGTCGTGGGCGATTACGATCGCCTCGCCCGTGATGCGATCCAGCAGGTGATCTTCCCGATGACACAACTTTGCAAGAACGCGCTTCTCAATATCCAGAATATCTGCTCTGCGAGCTCTGTAGAACTCATCCTGAATCGCGTCGAACTGCTTACGTATCCGCTGAAAAGTTTGCCAGAACGCGTGCTCTGCGGTAATTCGAGCATCCGTAATTTGAAGGATGGTGGGTTCACGGAGGGCTACATCCTGGAGCATCAGCAAGTGAGCATCAAATATCTGGGCATGGTCCTTGCCCAGTTTCTCTTCGACCTGGGCACGCGTCTCCTTCAAATCGTTTGCCACAAGCTCGAGGGTATTCTGGAACCGCAGAATCTCCGGTTCCACTTCCTCCTCTGTGATCCTGCGATAGTCGATCCAGGGGTCTTCCGGCTCGTGAAGATAAACCGGTCCAACCGCAATTCCTGCGGACCCCTGGATGCCCTGCAAACGTTTCATCGCCATTGCGTATCACCCAATTACATCGAATCTGCCACCAAGATAGATGTCGCTCTAATCAGTCAAACTTGCTCTCGATCACTTCAACTATTTTCTCTGCCGCCAGTTCCTCATCTTCACCTTCGGTCCTGACCCCGATCGTGGCGCCGGTTTCTGCGGCCAGCATCATCACACCCATAATGCTCTTGCCATTGATCTCCAATCCATCCTTCATCAAGGTGATCTGGGAAACAAACTTGGCGGCCGCCTGCACAATTAGAGCTGACGGCCGCGCGTGTATCCCAAGCGAGTTCTTAACCGTCGCTTTTCGTTCCTCCATAACCCACCCTTTGGGCATCAATAAAACCCACAGAAAAACATGACAATTTATAAAAAAACCACAAACACGTCAAGCATTTCCAATAAGTTGCATCACCTGGCCTTCTCCTCTAACATGCCCGCCTCCCCCTATATTCCTGCAGGTTAACGAAGCAGCCCCGGCCGCGAACTGAACGCTTCTTGTCAACGTCCATCCGCGCAAATAACCGTACATAAGTCCTGACCGAAACGCGTCTCCAGCTCCCGTCGTATCCACCACCGGAACCGGGTAAGCAGGTTGATGAAAACTTGTCCCATCCTCCCTGAATACAGACACTCCGTTCTCCCCAGAAGTCACCATAACGTACTTTACTCCCGACTTCAACAAGCCGACCGCAACGTCCTCGGGATCTCCCATTTGGTGCCTCCGTAGGAAACCACGAGAAAGGATGACCACCTGACAGTATTCCGACAGCGGATGTTGTTCTGTGATCTCTATGCTGAATACTGGCACATTGCGTGCCTTGGCCATTTGTGCGGCTTCAACAGCGGGTTCACCGAGAAACGGGTCTACAGACAGCATACTCACATCGTCGAGGTCAATCGACTGCAGGGGAACACACGCAAGATCGGGAAAGAAACCCATGATACTGCGTGTATGATCGGATGCCGAGAGGATCAAGGCGTGGGTCGTCCTTATCCCGGGATCCACATTGAGACCAACTGTGTCAACCGGACTCTCACCCATACGCTTCAAGAGCCACCTGCCCCGTCTATCGTCTCCCAGTGTAGTTCCCATCAAGCGTGTTCGGACGCCCAAACCGGCCAATGTAAGCGCCACATTTGTGGCCTCGCCTCCAGGAAACTCATCGTCGGAAATCATCTTTGTATGACCATCCGGTTCCGGAAACTCCTCGGGCCTCACAATCTGGTCCACGGCGATTACCCCATAACACAGCACCGGTTTCGCGTTCCCGATCATGCACCGAATCTCACAGAAAAACCCGCCAGCTACCGCGCCGGCGGGTACCTCTCACGTAAGCTTGTTTCCGATCAGAGCGCAGTATGAATCGCGTCAGCAAACTCCCCTACAAGCGACACATTGCAATCGGCCTCAAGGATTGTTCCAACCACCACAAAGGAGGCGCCTGCCTCTACGCGCTCCCTGGCATCCTGAGGACTGCGAATGCCGCCACCGGCTATTAAGGGAATTGAAGCATAATCGGCGACCGAGGCAATCATTTCGACAGGGACCATCTGTTCGGCCCCGCTTCCCGCATCCAGATAAACGCACTGCATGCCCAGATATTCAGCGGCAAGCGCAAGTGCCATGGCTATTTCCGGTTTGTTGCGTGGTACGGGTTTCGTATTGCTGACATACTCCGCGGTGGTCGGCCGGCCCGAATCTACCAGAATATACCCTGTGGATATTGCCTCGAGGCCGTAGGCTTTTAAAATGGGTGCAGCTTTGACCTGTTGACCAATCAGAAGATCAGGATTCCGTCCGCTGATCATTGAGAGGAACAGGATCGCATCGGCAGCCGCCGAGATCTGATTCGTATCCGGACCTGGAAAAATCACAACCGGGATATCTACGGCCCTTTTGACCTCCCGCACCAATCGATCAAAATCTGTGCAAAGCAGGAAGCTTCCGCCGAACAGGATGGCATCGGCGCCCCTGTCCTGACACATAACCGCTGTGCTTACAAGGTCGGCCTTATCCAAACGATCCGGATCAAGAAGACTCAGGAAGCCGGCACCCTTTGTGAGGGCAACTTTCATTAGCAAATCAAATGTTGACATATTGGCGCTCTAACCTCCCAGTTGCGCCCGTACCACGTCGGGAACCTGAGACAATGCTTCGCCCAACTTCTCCGGATTCTTTCCACCGGCCTGGGCCATATGGGGTTTTCCACCGCCGCCACCACCGACAACCTGTGCCACCGCTTTCACGATGTTACCAGCCTTAACCCCTCTGGTCACAAGATCGTCCGTAACGACTGTAATGATCGACACCTTACCATTCATCGACGCACCCAGAACACCCACACCTGATCCAAGCGCATTTCTGAGTCCATCACCCATTTCTCGGAATGAATTCACATCAGGAGGCTGGACTTCCGCCGCAACCACGCGGATGCCATCAACGTCCTGGGCCTGTTTCACAAGATCTTCCACAGTGGATCCTGCAGCCACTCTGCGCAATGCCTGTAGTTCGCCCTCCAGCTCTCGGTTGCTGCTCAAAACCTGCGATACTCTGTCTGACAACGCATCTGCCTGAACCCCGAGCAATCCTTCGAGTTCCGACAGGATGCTCCGCTGCTCATTGACTCGGCGGTCCACAGATGCACCGGTAACCGCTTCAATTCGCCGAACACCCGACGCTATCCCCGTTTCGCTTACCAGCTGGAAGGATCCGATCTGTCCAATGGCGTCTACGTGAGTACCACCACAAAGCTCAAGACTGAAATCTCCCACCTGAACCGTTCTGACCACATCGCCATATTTCTCTGTAAACAGCATTCTAGCGCCAAGTTGTCTCGCTTTTTCCAATTCGGTGTAGGACACGGCGACACCCAGATTCCTACGAATCGCACTGTTCACAATGCGTTCGATCTCATTTTGCTGCTCCTGGTTCACCGGTTGGGAATGCGTAAAATCAAATCGAAGCCGATTCGGAGCAACAAGCGACCCTGCCTGATTCACGTGATCGCCCAAAACCTGTCTGAGCCCCTCATGGAGCAAGTGTGTTGCCGTATGGTTCCGGGCGGTATCCCCTCTTCGGGCTATTTCCACTTCGGCCTTTACTTCAGCTTGCTCGAGCATGTCCTCCGTACCCCGCCGGAGTTTTCCCCGGTGGATAATTCCTGTCCCAACACGAAATGTATGCTCAACCTCAAACTCAAATCCCGTGGAGTGAATCTTTCCCGCATCACCGACCTGCCCCCCAGACTCTGCGTAAAATGGGGTCTTCGCGAGGTAAAGATCAAGTGTTTCTTCAGGACCATTGCGCCAGGCTACAATTGAGGTCTGTATATTGAACGTTTCATATCCCACAAACTCAGAATGCGTCTCTGGCAGGAATCCCTCTTCTACCGCATCCTCCGGCACAAATAATTTCCTGCCCGCTTCGCGGGATCGTGTCTGTTGGGCCTTCATCTCCCTGTCGAACCCATCCAGATCTACATCCAACCCCTTCTCGGATGCCATCAACTGAGTCAAGTCGATTGGAAACCCATAGGTATCGTAGAGGCGAAAGGCATCTTCACCCGAAATACCACCCTTCTCCGACACCGACTCGAATATTTCCAGACCCCGATCCAGTGTCTTTCCAAACCCCTCTTCCTCGGACTTGATCACGAGCGCAACTTGCTCTGCCTGCGCAACAATTTCCGGAAAAACAGGGCCAAGCACATCAGCAACGGTCGATGTCAGCTTATAGATGAATGGCTCGTCCATCCCGAGGTTTCTGCCAAACCTGGCCGCCCGTCGAAGAATTCTGCGAAGTACATATCCCCTGCCCTCATTTGAAGGCAGAACGCCCTCGGCGATGGCGAAAGTAAGCGCACGAATGTGATCTGACAACACCTGCATGGCAACCTTGTGTTCGTCAATGTAAGGTTTACCGGTCAGATCTCCAATAGCTCCTATCAGTGGCTGGAACAAATCGGTATCGTAGTTCGATCTTACGCCTTGAAGTATGGCGCAGATGCGCTCGAAACCCATACCCGTGTCGACGTGCTTCGAGGGAAGTTCGTGCAACTTGCCATTGGCATCCCGATCAAACTGGATGAAGACAAGATTCCAGATTTCGGTGAACTCCGCACTATCCAGATCCACTGTCTCAGGAGAAAGAGATTCCGGGTTATCGCCGAGGTAATAATGAATCTCCGAGCAGGGACCACAAGGTCCTGTTTCGCCCATTTCCCAGAAATTATCCTTCTTACCCAACCGAAGCACACGTTCGGGAGGAAGATCAGTAACTCGGGACCAGAGCGATTCGGCCTCCTCATCGGCCTCGAGTCCATCTTCCTGATCCCCCTCAAAGACCGTAGCCCACATCCGTTCCTTTGGCAGGTGCCACACCTCTGTCAGCAGCTCCCATGCCCAGGCAATGGCCTCCTGTTTGAAATAATCTCCAAAAGACCAATTCCCGAGCATCTCGAAGAAGGTATGGTGCTGCAGGCTGATTCCAACCTCCTCAAGATCATTGTGCTTGCCCGAAACACGAATGCATTTCTGCGTGTCTACAGCGCGGGTGTAGTCCCGCCTTCCAGATCCAAGGAACACGTCCTTGAACTGGTTCATGCCCGCATTGGTAAAAAGCAGGGTGGGATCGTCCTGGGGGGCCACAGGTGCACTGGACACGCGCGTATGCGCCTTCCCCTCGAAGAAGCTCAGGAAATCTTCACGAATTTGTGTGGCGGTCATCCGACTCAACTTATCTCTTCCCCATTTTCGATAAATTCTACCCAAGCTCGCTCAACTGCTTCACGGGTATCAGATCCCGAAAAGCCCCTTCTTCCCAAAAAGCCGTACATGCGCGAAAGGGCCTTCCGGCGTTCCAGTCCGGCATATCGAGACTTGCGGCCACGAAGTAGATCCAGCGCCAATTCCTCAGTGTCCACCCCGGAAAAGGCCTCATCCAGCACCTCTTGAATGAGGTCCTCGTCCGCAATTCCGCGTTTCTTCAGATCCCTGGCCAACATGGCACGACCCATTGGCCTGAGACGCATCTTCTCCCTAGCAAAACGGTGGGCGAAGTCGACATCATCGATCAACTTCAAATCTGTCAACGCCTTCAAGGTGAGATCAATCACTGATCTCTGAAAACCGCGTCCATCCAGCTTCTTGACCATCTGGTGGTGTGTATATGCCCTGCCTCCGAGGAGTTTGAACGCCGCCTTTTTGGCCTTCTCGACCTCCTCGTCAGTTTGAAAGAGACGTTCCGACTCGGGATGAAGTTTCATCGGTCCTCTGCGAACTCAAAAAAATTCGATCACTGTAACAATCGCGGTCATCCCTCTTCTATGGCACTGGCCACTTCCTCAACGGCTCCATTCACAGGTAACCCCACCGCTTCACGCGCTTGCCGCTCTATTTTCGACGCAGATTCGGGATGCTCCTTGAGATACTTCTTTACATTTTCCCGACCCTGGCCGAGCCGTTCGGTTCCATACGAAAACCATGTGCCACTCTTGCTGATGATGCCGTGCAATTCAGAAATATCCAAAATGCTACCTTCTCGGGAAATTCCGTGCCCGAACATCAGATCGAACTCTGCTTCCTTGAAAGGAGCAGCCATCTTGTTCTTGACTACTCGAACCTTCACACGGTTGCCAATCACATTCTGGCCGTCCTTGATGGCACCTATTCGACGGATATCCAGACGCACCGAGGCGTAGAACTTCAGG
>CAVOEZ010000145.1:0-8329 GCA_963694355.1 Latescibacteria bacterium UBA2968
CCTTCAGAAGACGGGCTTCGAAGTTCAGGCGGGATTCATTATGGGTCTGGATACGGATCCCGATGATATTGCCGATCGCATGATTGCCTTTATCCAGGAGGCAGGGATACCGGTATCCATGGTCGGCATTCTGGGCGTACTGCGAGACACGCCGGATTACAAGCGGTTCAGTCGTGCTGGCCGGTTGGTGGAGGGAGCCAAATACACGGGTGATTCCGGGATTTTCAACAGGGAGTTGAGTTACATTCCCATCATGGATCCGGACCTACTTCTCGACCGCCATCGCAGGACAGTTGAAACACTCAACAGCCCTCCAGTTTATTTCGAACGATGTCTTACTCATTTTGACAACAGAGGCAGAAGGCCACTGCACAATGCACCCATACGGATGCAGGAAGTGAAGGCCTTTTTCCGTTCCCTGTGGCGGCAAGGGGTCGTAAGCAATTACAAAATGGAGTACTGGAAATATCTTTTCGCCGTAATGGGGAAGTATCCTACCAGTCTTCCAGACGCCATCCGTCTTGCCGTACAGGGGCATCATCTGATTCTTACAACGCAGCAGGCACTGCAGGTAGACGAAGTGAAGACCTTTTTCGACGAAGCATTGGAACATCTCGAAAATTATTGTGCTGGTTATCGGGAGGCATTTCAGCAGAATGTAGGCAGCTATGCCAGCCGCCTTATGCGAACCATCCACAGCCGCTTCGAGCATTTTCAGGACGACAAGAGCACCTTGCAACACAATGCTGCAGTTCTTCTGAAAGCTGCGCAGGACAGTTACTCTGCGGTCAGAGAAGAATTCCGGCACCAGGTTCGGGAACCCCTGGAGCGATTTCAAAAGGAAATCGAAAGGCTGGTGGAGACCCATACCGGAGAAGAGACTTCATTGCCGCAGCGTTCTCCTTAGCCACACCTAAATTGTGCACAATAATGGCCCGGCGCTCATATGAGCACCGGGCCATTCTCTTACCTCAAGTTAACGTAAGGTTTACAGATTCCAGGATCGATCCACATCTCGCTGATATCCATTCACCTTCCCGCTCAGAACGTCAGCAATCTTGACCACCTGTTTGCTCTTTCCGGATTCGTAGATCGCTTCACTTATCGCTTTGCTCCGCAATCCCTCTTCCGCATCGATCTCTACGTTTCTTCCCTTACTCAACGCGTCGATAAAGTCCCAGAGTTCAAGGGGCATTCCGCCGGTAACTCCATAGGGGAATAACCGATCTTTCTGTTTGCTGGACAAACCGGCCAGAAATTTCTGCTGGAGATTCGACATGCTGTAGCTGGTACCATCCACGAGTTGGCACTCTCCGCGGGCATGGTTCGCAGCAGGATGAAAAATGTCGGTATCCACAATTGTACCTTTGCTGCCCGTGAGACTCAGTTGCACGAATCCCTTCCCCGGTGCGCTGATGGTCCACGACCAGGTGCCGATTACACCACTCTTGAAATTGAAAATGCTTGTCCAGAAATCCTCTCTGGCATCGTTTACCAGTCTGGCACCTTTGCGGTGTGGTCGCTTCTCAAGTTGCTCCACGCGGGCATATACACTGTCGATTTCACCGAACCAGTATCTCATGGTGTCGACCCAATGAGCGCCACTGTCCATGATCATTCCGCAACCACCCATTTTGCGATCCACACGCCAATGCCAGTCCGGTATAGCTGCGGGATCCTGCCAACTGGCGCTGGCGGCCATCCAGATTCTTGGATCACCCAGGAGACCGCTCTTGTTGAAAGCCCAGTGAATCGTTCTCTGTCCGATGCTTCTTCTGCACTGCTCGGCGGTTGCCGCAATTTTCTTGTACCGCTTCGAGGCCGCAATGATCTTTTTGGTGGCTTTTACCGTTATTCCGATCGGCTTTTCGCATAAGATGTTTACGCCACCAGCCATGAGTTCGCATGCCATCACGTGGTGCAGGCCGTGGGGACCACATATGTCCGCACCCTGAAGATCCTTCTCGTGATTCAGCAGCTGATCGATCGTCTTGTAAACATTCACTTCGGTTCCGGTTATCGCTCTGGTTTGATCTGCGAAGTTTTGCGCCCGGATCTTGTCGGAATCTACAGCTGCAACTATGCGGAAGCGATCCTCTCCCTTCTCGAGCAATTCCTTGTATCCGCGAAGATGTGCACCTGCAATGCCTCCACACCCGACGATGGCCAGGTTGACCTTTTTGCCTCGAGACCTGGATGCCATGTTCCCTCCTTATCTTTCAAGAATGAAGATGTGATCGGAGATGTTCAGTAATCCGGAACGTCTCCAGAATCACGAAAACATATCGGATAGGCAGCAGGGTCCGAATCCTGCTTTGCCCAGGATAAACCATCAAATCGAAAGTACCAAGTGGAAAGGCAATGTCAAGGGCTTTGTTTTGGAGATCCGCCGTTACCACCAGGTTATCTTGACAGGTCAGGACCCAATGGATACTTTATATTCGGAATCAGGTCAACAAACAAGGGAGCTGAAATGGAACTCGCGTTTTTCGCAGACGAAGTGTCGAAGGTCGACTTCGACGAGGCTGTAAAATTGGGTGTGGAAGCAGGGGCAACGGGAGTTGAACTCAGAGGTGGGATCTGGGGACGTCGTGTGCAGGAAATCGACGACCGGGAAGTCGATCGCGTTCTCGAAGTGCTTGAAAAGTATCAGGTACCCATTCTCTCTATCGGGTCGCCGTTCGGCAAGTGTGCTCATGACAATGCGGAAGAAATGGCTGCTCATCAAGCCATGTTTCCGAGAATGATCGAGCTCGCCAAAGTGTTTGATACGCGCATTATCAGAGGATTTGCGCTCTGGAATCCGTTTCGGGATCAGGAAACTGCGCGGCCCGACATCGAGGCGTATCTCGAAATTGTTATACCGTTTCTTGAACCAGCCGTGAGAGCTGCCGAGGAGGCGGGCGTGACGTTGTCGTTGGAAAATGAGGATGCCACCCTGGTGGGCAGTTGTCAGGAAGCCAGAACAGTTGCGAACGCACTAGGAGATTCATCGGGTTTCTCTTTCTGTTGGGATGTAACAAATGGTATTGTATGCGATGAGCCCGCATATCCTGATGGCTATCACAAAATCAGGGGAAGAATCACACATCTTCACGTTAAACCAAACGGACAGGGGGAATTGGACCCGATTGAAGGATCAGAAACGACCTATGATGAGTTGCTCAGGCATATGCTGACAGATGGATACGAAGGTGCCGCCAGTATTGAACACTGGCATACACCCGCCGCCATGTTGAAGGGTATTCGAGACCTCCGCAAGGTCATTGACGAGTTGGTGGCGTGATCTCCCGCCACGGTATGTTCTCGCGGTGTGCCATTAACAAATTTTCAGTTCGGAGACTGGTGGCGTGCAGTCTGATCCTCACTCTGTTCGCTGCAGATCAGGTTATCGCCGACGAGCAGGATTTTACGTGGGCGCTGGATCTGGACAGGGCAGAGGGTGACCAGAATGTGCGAGAACTCAACAAGGTAGGACCGGGCGTAGAAGTGCCTATCGAACTTATTGCAAGGCACAAGGTTACCACAACCGTGGGGGCAGAGGTTATTTTGGGATATGACTCCACAAGTGTAGAGCCCATCACATTCAAATCGGTGGGCCGATCCGGCTTCATGCCCTACGGGCCCAGGCTGGTAGAAAACAACACATTCACTTTTGCCTTCATTTCACTCACGCCTAAAGACCTGGGATCCGGAAGTATGGCGGAGGCAATGTTCAAAACCGCGGCCGATTTCCAGGGTGAGACCAGGATATCGTTGATTCGCGCTCAATTTGGAAATGGCGACAGCTTCACAAATCTGGTGTCCGAACCGAATATATCTGTAGTTATCAGAAGCAGTGGTGAAAGGACTTCTGATTTCAACGGGAACGGCAAAGTAGGTTTTCCGGATTTCATTACATTTGCCCAGAACTTCGGACGCAAGAGAGCCGATACGAACTTTAATATCAGATATGATTTGAACGCGAATGGATCGGTGGACTTTGCAGACTTCGTACTCTTCGCCCAGAACTACGGTGGGTGAAATTTCAGACACGTATGCATCTATTCGCTTGAAGCCGATTGTTCTGGACATGAAACCAGGCCTAAAGTATCTTAGGTGCCGTTCGCCAAACAGCAGGCATACCCAAAGCAAATCAGGAGACCGTGATGCTAATCGATGCCCACAACCATCCAAACTGGCACGGACACGACGCGAAGAAAATCCTCAAAAACATGGACGAGCATGGCATAGACCAGATGTGGCTCTTTTCCTGGGAAGTCCCGGAAAATGAGTACGACCCCTCGTATCACAAGGTCCTGCCGCCGGGAGGCACCGGCATTCCTTTCGAGGATGTTCTGCAGGTAGGAAAGGAAGCTCCGGATCGATTCATCCTTGGATACTTCCCCCACCCCAAGCGACCGGATGCGATTGACCGGCTCAAGGCCGCCGTGGAAATCCACGGTGTCCGCGTGGCCAGCGAAATGAAGGTACGCGTGCTGTTCGATGACCCGGATGCGATTCGGCTTTACCACGCCTGCGGCGAGATGGGGTTGCCCATCACAATTCACCTGGATTATCCCCTGAAGCGCGGGAATCAGACCTACCCTCGTCCCAATTACTGGTATGGCGGCAGCCTCGATGCTTTCGAACGGGCGATCGTGGCTTGCCCCGAAACGACCTTTATTGGGCACGCGCCAGGGTTCTGGGCACATATTTCCGGAGATGACAAATTTGACAAGGAGGCCTACCCGAAAGGGCCTGTCCTTCCGGGCGGAAGGGTACCGGAGATGCTGAGGAAGTACGACAATTTGATCGCAGACCTGTCCGCGGGATCGGCATTGACGGCAATCAGCCGAGATCCTGAATTCGGCAAGCGCTTTCTGATCGAATTCCAGGACAAGATGCTATGGGCCAGGGACTACTTCGATGGTGCCCTGATGGAATTCGTGAAATCTCTGGATCTGCCGAAGGATGTTTTCGACAAGCTTACTTACAAAAATGCGCTCAAGGTTCTGGGTGATGACGCATAGGCAGTAGAGATCGAGCACAAAAAAAGGGGCTGCCCATATTCCGGGAGCCCCTTTTTGTTGTACTGTTTCTTCGAGATCTAATTACTGTTCACAAAATCCAGCAATTTTTTCGCATATGCCTGATTCCCAAATTCTCGAAGGACTCTTTCCTGCGCCCGTCTTCCCGCGCTTTGCCGCTGCAACGGATGGGCAAGCCACCATTCGGCTTTCTCCCGCATTTCATCCAGCGTTTTCCAGGTGTCTATCTCTTCTCCAATATCAAAGACCTCTTCGATTCCTTCCACGTAATCCGTCAGCATGAATCCTCCACTGCCGGTGATGGCGGTATCCCGCTGATTCAGATACCCGCAGGCCTGGGGAGAGTTGTGATGGTTTATGTTGATGCCGGCAGACCGGTAAACTGATGGTAGCTCGAAATACGTTCTGAACCCTCTGTATGATGTGCGAGGAATGCCTTCGAATGTTCCGAAACCCAGTCCTCCGTAGATGTTGATTCTTCCCAGGTCCCTGAGGGCGCAGACCATTTCCTTCCGGAGGGCGCGCTGACCGGGAAAACCAAGAGGGTAGGTGATTCTGGCGTCCGGGTCGGTGGAATCGAGGTATCCATCCGGCGACAGATCGCTCCTGGAATAGAGTGTCAGGATCGTGACGGAGAAATCGCAGGATTCATGAACAGAAGGTCTGGCCAGGCGGTGCAATTCCAAGGCCGGTGGGGGATAGAGGACGATTGCCTTGATGTCCCGTTGTGCGTAGACACTCACACTTTCCTTGCAACAGGTTACTGCGTATTCGAACTCGTTTGAAAAGTGTGGATTTCGTTCTGCATCCCACGGATCATCCTGGGTGTGGGTCACTGTTCTGCACCAGGGAAACTTGCGCCTTACCTCGTCTATAAGTCCAGGTTGCCGATCATCCTTGCTGAACCACCACAGCAAGATCTCCGGTCGGTTGCTTTCGATTGACTTCAGCAGACTGGATGAAAATTCCGAATAATCTTTGAAGTCCATTTGCCACCTCTGGTGAGGGGCAATGATATCACCCTCTTCCTTCGCAAGTGCGATATCCGATTCCAACTGGTTCTTAATGCATCCACGTGTGGGTTGGTAGATGACATCATATCCCAGCTTCTCGAACCCCCGCTCGATGCTCCACAAAGATTGTCCGGTCTGGAATCCACCCGTTAGCATGACGCAAGGCATACAACTTCCTCTATTCGAGTATCTGATTCGTAGTTTCTCGGTGGATCCGGCGTGAACCTGTTCGGGCAGGGAAAACGCGCCGGCCGGTCTGGTTGCCCAAAAGCGAATCACACAAGATCAGGATTTTTCCCGAAGCTGAACAGAAGGAGTATCAGGAGCAGTGCACCAACTGGCAGTGCAACCCACCAGGCGTATAACAGGCCGGTACCCAAATATCCAACCATGGCCGCAATCGTCATTGTCGTGAGGGCGTAAGGGAGTTGCGTTTTAACGTGGTCCATATGATCGCAGCCCGTAGCAATGCTCGACATTACCGTGGTATCGCTAATGGGGGAGCAATGGTCACCAAATATTGCGCCGTCGAGGACTGCAGCGGCGGTCAGCGCGGTGAGGGGAATGCCGCCCATTGCGTGTGCAAGGGGAACCACAGTTGGAATAAGGATCGCCATGGTGGTCCAGGAGGTTCCGATCGAAAATGCGACAACCGAGGCAAGCCCGAATGTCAAAAGCGGAATCCAAGCGGGAGAAAGGACCGAGGACAGCGCGGCGGTCAAATAGGAGGAGGTGCCGAGATCGGTACATACTTCCTTAATGGCCCAGGCAAGGATCAGAATGGCAATGGCATAATACACACCAACGATTCCTTTTGCCCAGACGAGAACGGCCTCGGGCAGTCGAATCGCTTGTTGTCCTGATTCCTCATGTTTCCTGGTGACGGCTATGATGATTGAAAGAATCGAACCGATCATTGCAGATACGAACAGCACTCTGGGTGTGTTGGCTCTGGAAAAACAGGCTGTCCAATAATTCACACTCAGAATGGATTCACTGTGCCGGATGGGACTGACCTCCGGGTGGTTGAATGTATCCAGTGCCATTCCGACGATCACCCCGAGGATTACCGTGACGACTGGAAGCGCGGCCGCCCACCAGACCGGATCGACTCCAGCGGCAGGAGTCACTTCATCGCTCTGCCGTCCCGTCATGGGTGTGGCTCCCGGTCTGAGTACCTGGCCCGTGCGTTGAGCCCTTCTTTCCGCACGCAGCATGGGTCCAAAATCGCGCTGAAAAATGGACGAGGCGGCAACGAAGATGAGTGTAAAGAGGCAGTAGAATCTCATCGGAAGGATGCTGAAGAAGAGTTGATATCCTGACATTCCTGTCTGAAGATCGCGCATCAGGTCATCGAACAGACCCACTTCGTATCCAATCCAGGTGCTGATCACAGCCACACCCGCAATGGGCGCCGCCGTTGAATCAACGATATAGGCCAGTTTCTCACGTGAGACCCGGAACTTGTCTGCAATGGGCCGCAATGTGGTTCCCACAACGATCGTGTTCGCATAATCATCGAAGAATATGGCCAGGCCCATCAGAAAAGCCGCGACTCTAGTGGATCTCGCCCCCTGCGCTCGCGATGCCAGTAGCTTCGCGATACCTGCATTTCCACCTGAGCGCGTGGTGACTTTTACCATTCCGATCAATGCAGCCGTAAAGGCAAGGATGTAGAGCTGAAACGAGCTCTCAAGCGGCGTCCACAGGTATTCGATAATCGCTTTTTGGATCGCGAATCCGGGGATGAGGTGGATTTCGAGAGTGTCCGGCACCGCGAGGAATCCACCGGCAAGAATCGCCATCGACAGTCCCAGTATGAGTCGACCACTCAGGATGGCTATCAAGATGGCGGCGATGGGTGGAAACAGACTCCATCCGTCGACATGCTGGATCGACACACGCTGCTCGCTTCCCGATTCTATCTTCGCGAGCAGCGTGTATTTCCCATTCGATGACAGGCATGAAAATGTGATCGATGGATCATCGCTCTCCGGATTTGGCCTTCGTTTCAATGCCTCCTCGAACCCGGCATCAAACCCGGGTTTGTCGGAAGGGATGGCGACCCAAGGTCCTTGTCCCAATTTGGCTGCAAGTTTCGGAATCTGATTAACCACCTGATTTTTGAATACGGATTCCCGGTTCTCTGGAAGGGACCAGGATATCAGGCATGCTATGACCAGACCAAGCAATATGCGCAAGGCGGAACCTGGCAGAAAACGTGAAATTTGGCTTTGGCTGGTTTCCGACACGGATACTCCATCTGATGGGGTTCTGGAAAAACGG
>CAVOEZ010000146.1:0-8306 GCA_963694355.1 Latescibacteria bacterium UBA2968
CTCATGCCATACGTCGGCCCCCAAGCGCTGACAAAACCCAAAGCAAAAATGGTGAGCCACTCGGTCTGGGTAAAAACAAACGGCCTCCCAAACAGGAAGGCCAGCGCAGAACAAACGAACATGGAACACATTACAAGGATCAGATTGCCCATCGACATATGGCTGTATGCCATAAGTGACCCGTGGACAAGATAGAGAACCGTATTTGCCAGAAGACTCAGTCCCACTGCGAGCCCGAGCCCAAACACGATAGACCGGACCGTTACCCCCCTGTCCCCTGGTGCCGCGGCGGGCAGTTCGTGATTTGAAGAGGAGGAGTCGGAACTGGCCGACTGAGATTCAGCCATACTGGCCTCAATACCACTTGTGAAGGGTATGGCCCTGTTTGCCGAAGAACACGGCATCAACTCCAAGGCCAAGCAGAGTCACCAGGACATAGGCCACCAGCGCGCCAATGAAGAACGGTCTGGATCTTCTGTAGAAAGCTGCACCTACCAGCCTCAACTGGATGTATTTCACCAACCAGGCCAGGAACAGTGTAAAGCTGGTTAGCCGCGTGAGCCACGCGCCTGACAGAGCGAACCCCACCGGATGGAATGGCCACCAGGCAAATCTGTATCTCATCAAATTGAGAAAGGTCATGATCGCGAAACCCAACAGAAAGAACCAATTGTCTTCAGCCTCCATAGGTTCGGGCGACAGGATGTCATTTACACCGCGCTGATACCCGCCAATTCCTGCACGAATGATGAGCCAATTGGGTTGGAAATTGTATCCGCCAATCGTATACCCCAGCCAGATAGTAAACAAGGTGGAACAGACGATGCCTACCACGAAGGCCGAGAAGATCCCTCCAAAAAAGCGCCGATGCCCTGAGGATAAAAAGTCACCAAGCCTGTTCAGATGCATACCTACTGAAAAGGCGAATCCCCTGAAGTGATTGACAGCTACAGAGGCAGGATACAACACGGCGTGGGTCGATGCGGGGACTGCACTCGCCCCGCCCATTGCAGCTGTAGCCAGATTTCTTGCCCAGGCAGGAGAACCAATATAAATATGCCCGGTTTCCGCCAGAATCTTGGCCACTCCGAAATAAACCAGAAACATCGTCGGGAGAAGCACAAAAATGAAGACCGTGTCCATTCCAGCCCGCGACAACCAGGCAACCACGTAGATAACCGAGACCAAGAGCCACAAGAAAGCCGCACGGTACGAAAGCAGTTCTCTGGAATCATCAATGGTAGATTTGGATGGACGGAGGGCCTTCATGAACGCCTGACACAGGTGTGTTCGCGACACCAGCAGCCACCAAACCGCGATCCCTACAAAGGCCCCGGCGGTTTGCCACGAGTACCGGCCGGTCATGTAGTTTGGAGAAATTGCCTCTACACCCAAGCGGTTTAGTAACCCGCCTTCAAAAATGAAAACCAGGTCGAAGAACCACATGCTGAACAACACCTCGAGACTCGCGAAATACGAGAAACACAACACAAAGGTGCTTACAAAGATCCACTGAGGTGGAAACGCCCTTCCCAACGGAATCCACGTGCCGCTTGCCGTTGGAAATCGTGGAAAGGTTGGATAGAACCATCCGATGATATTCCACGTAAACACGAAAAATACAATTATGAACCCGGACCAAAAGGCCTTTCCGGTCATGAATTCCGGCAGGAAGGTTTCTCCCTTTCCAGCGTTTCCGGCCATCTCAAGGATAGGTTCCATAGCGGGAAAAACGATCTTCTCGTGTTCAGACCACTGCCTGTGGATGATAATGGATGCACATAAACAGGCGAGGGCGACAGCGCTGATGAACGTAAACCACCAGAACAAAGGCATCGTCCAGGCACCCCAGGGAATTGGAGCACCTGCTGGAACACCGTCATAAAACCAGGTCATCGCGCCATCCTTGTTGGATGGTACGATCCACTCCTCCAAATAGGGGTGCAAGAACTCGTCCCACCGGTTCTCGGGAGTCGCGAAGTAATAAGGCGTAACAATGACACCTACAAGATAGCCGCTCACACCGTAGGTCGGCCCCAGGGAACTGATCAGCCCCATAGCGAAGATCGTGATCCACTCGCTACGTGAAAAAACAAAGGCCTTGCCAAATATTTTGGCAAGGACCGCACAAACCAGCATGCACAGCAACCATACGATGAGATCTCCCATGGGCATATGGCTGTAGGCCATGAACGAGGAGTGGAGAATATACCGCACCACGCCGCCCAGCACGCTGATGATGAGCGTTAACACCAACCCGCACACCAGAGCCCGAACTGTAACTCCCTTATCCTCGGGAGAGCGTGTAACAGCAGCTGGACTGATCATACCTGTATCCTGGCTGTCTGCCTGTTCTCTATCTGCCATCTATAGTCTCAGTACCACTTATGAATGGTGTGGCCCTGTTTCCCAAACCAGATTGCGTCTACAATCAAGCCCACGGTCGTAAGAAGTATATACCCAATCAATGTCCCGACGAAGAAAGGTCTCGTCCGTTTGTAGAATGAAGCACCCAGGAGTCTCAGCATGATAAATTTCACAAGCCATGCCAGGAAAATCGTGAAACTGGTCAGCCGGGCAAGGGCTGTACCGGAAAGAGCAAATCCAATTGGATGAAACGGCCACCAGGTGAATCTGTAACGCATGAAATTAAACAGTGTCATAACAGCCAGCCCGGCGAGAAAGAACCAGTAATTCTCCTTTTCCATTGCTTCGGGTGAAACTATGGAATTAACTGCACTTTGATACCCACCAGATCCGGCCCGGATAATGAGCCAATTGGGCTCGAAGTTGTATCCTCCGATTTTGTAACCCAACCATACCGTAAACAATGTTGATGCCACACAGCCAACGACAAAGGCTATACAGACACCGGTAAAAAGCATGCCTTTATTACCTTTTACAAAATCCCCGAGTCTGTTGACGTGCGTACCCACCGACAGGGTGTAACCACGAAAGTGATTGACCGCGATGGATGCCGGATAGAGGGTTGCGAACGTGGATGCAGGTATTGCCTTCGCGCCCCCCAAAGCGGCCATTGTCAGGTTCCACGCCCCGGTGGGTGGATTCACATAGATGAGTCCGGAATCGGCCAGAATCTTGGCCACACCGAAATACACTAGAAACATGGTTGGGAGCAACACAAGCACCACATGCAGATCCATACCAGCCTGACACAACCAGGCAACGGTGTAAATAAATGCTATGATGAGACAGATGAATGCCCTCCGGTAGGAAAGTAGTTCACGACTGTCATCTATTTCCTGCGAGTCGGGCCGAATCGCTTTTTTAACAGCCTTCCAGAGGTGAAACCGGGAAATAAACAACCACCAGACGGACAATCCGACAAAGGCCCCCGCGGTTTGCCATATAAACCTGCCGGTTCCGTAATTCGGTGAAATCGCGTTGACACCCAGCCTGTTTAGGGTGCCTCCTTCCAGTATAAAAAGGAGGTCGAAGAACCAGATACTGAAAAGCACTTCCAGACTGGCGAAATATGAGAAACAGATCACAACGGTGCTGACGAATACCCAAAGTGGTGGAAACTGGCGTCCCAGAGACACCCACGTTCCGGAGGCCATGGGAAATGTTGGAAAGGTCGGATAGAACCAGGCGATGATATTCCATCCAAATACGAACGTAGTAAGGAAGAACCCGATCCAGAAGGGGCGGCCACTCATGAAATTCGGAAGCAGTCGATTTCCAACTCCTGCGTTCGTAGTTATCTCAAGTATGGGCTCCATGGCCGGGTAGACCAGTTTCTCATTGTCCGACCATTGCCTGTGGATGATGATGGAAGCGCAAAAACAGGCCAATCCTACCGCGCAAATAAAGGTAAACCACCAGAACAAAGGCATCGCCCAGACACCCCACGGAATGGCTGCACCCGTGGGAAGCCCGTCGTAAAACCAGGTCATGGCCCCTTCCCTGTTGGCAGGGATGATCCATTCAGGCAGGTAAGGATGGAGAAACTCTTCCCATCGATTCTCGGGTGTGGCAAAATAATAGGGCGTAACCATTACCCCTACAAGGTATCCGCTCACACCGTATGTAGGGCCAAGCGAACTGATGAGTCCCATCGAAAAAATGGTGATCCATTCGCTGGGGGAAAACGCGAATGACTTACCAGCGACTCGCGCTAGGATAGAACACATCACGATCGAGAACAAAGACAGTATCAGATTTCCCATCGGCATATGACTGTATGCCATAAACGATGCGTGTAGAATGTATCGAACGGTGTTGCCCAACAGACTTATTGCGACAGCCAGAAAAAAACCAAATACGATGGATCTGATTGTAACCCCTCTGTCCAACGGGGCTCCTGCCGGATCGGTCCCTTCTACGCCACTCACCTCACGCGCCTCACTGCCCAAACTTAGTTCCTCCTGTTTTCAGATGGCTCAAACCAGACACTGTCTCGCTAAAGTGCAACGATTTTCTTCATCCGACTGGCAGTTTCAATCAGCGCATCACGGTCTCCGCCTACTTCGTGAATTACCGGAAGGTCATACCCGATGGCCCGGAGTTCGTTCATCAAGACCTGCCAGTTCGTATCCCCATCCATGAGATCGACAAATTTGTGGGCTTTCCGGGCGAAGTCCTTGAAATGCACCCTTCGGGTCCTGGTTCCCAGTCCCTTCACCCAATGCTCTGGATATCCGTATGCCATCATATTCGCAGTATCCAGGTATACGCCGACCCAATCGCTGCCGACATCATCCACAAAGCTTGCCATTTCCCTGGGACTCAAAAGAAATTTGTTCCACACATTTTCCACACAAACCGCCACTTGCTTCTCTTCGGCGAAAGACGCGACCTCCTTCAAAATTCCCTGCAAACCGTCCCACGCCTGGTCGAAGGTCCCCTCTGCGGTGAGTTGGCCCGGATGTAGAAGCACAGCCCCCGCCTCCAACACGTGTGCGATCTCGATCGACCGGATGAGACATTTTTTGGCATCCTCCCGATCTCTGGCGTTCAGGCTAAGCATATTTCCCTTCTCTGCATAATCACTCTTCGAACTCTTCACATCGATGCCCGCATCGGCACATCTGGCACCCACCGCCCGAATCTCATCATCACTCATATGAATATCGAGGTCCTTCCATTCGGAAAAGACAAGTTCAAGAGCCTCATATCCGGCTGCATCACACAGGTCAAGCGTTTCTTCCAGTGTCATTCCACCAAGGATAATTTGCGTAACCCCAATCTTCATTTTTCCACCTCCTCAAAAAGCCAATCCATTTGAACTCCTATTCAGGGACAATTCGTTCCCCAGGTGCTGAATCGGAATTGCCGGATCTTCAATCAAACCAACCAGATATTATAAAAGTTGGTGCATAAAGATGCAAGGCATTCCATCGGGCCAGTAGTTCCGGAAACCACGCTCATCCAGCTTCTCCCTCTAACCGCTTGCAGCGTCCAGATGATGCGGACCCTGCGATCTTCTCGCCGATGTGATTCAAGTCACTCCGAAATAAACCCCAGTGTAGATCGACTCGCTACTAATTGGGGAAATTTCAGCGTGATCCCCATCACACGACCAACTCCACAATAACATATATCAATATATTTTACAATATCTTATTGATATCTTGAATGCTTTGGCACTCGCTTTGCATACTGAGGTAAGTGTATTCAGAATCGCTTCCCCACGAAAATTCGACAGAAGCAGGTTAACTTCCCTCATGGGAAACACAGGCGGGAAAACGATATGGCAACAATCGCGGTAATAGATGACGATCAGGAAATCAGGATCGTATTGTCGGAAATGCTTCGAACGGCAGGACACCGGGTTTTGACATACTCGGATGGAGAACCCTTTCTCGAGACCAGGGATCTCCAGCAAATCGATCTGATTATTACCGATCTCGTGATGAAAACAAGCGGCCAGCACGTGGTACGGGAGCTTGCAAAGGCCGGACACGTCCTCCCGATTATTGTAACTGCGGGCCATATCCCCAATAGTACAGCCTGTTACTTGCTGGCAAGTGGCGTTCACCAGATCCTACCCAAACCTTTCTCGATGGCAGCTTTGCTCAGCCACGTTGAAAAGTGGCTTTCGATCGCGCCAAAGCATAAGATCGAGGCCCAACACCTGGCATCCGACTGAAATTCTCTAAAACCAGAATTCTGAATTCGCCTGCAAAGCAAGTGCTGGATTTTTTACCGTGGTCGCTCAAGCTATATACACGTAATGCAAACACCCGGGACATCAAATCTGCCCCGGGCGAAGGTGAACGAGTGGAATTGGGATTACTCCCGCTCCTTCCACCGCAACAACCCACCTGAAATGGTCTCCACCATTTCTCTTACGTCTGCACTGTGTGATTCAATGCTATCCGGCACCGCCTGCAGAAACGTCCTGATCGTTCCCGCCTGTTCACTCACATAGCGGTCCCCGTACACATTATGCTCTGCTTCTCTTGGATCGATCAGCACCTTTCGGTTGTCCAGTGGCGCCGCGTGATAATTCTCAAATATCGCCTCCTCCAGAATAGCCCCCTTGGCTTTCAGGGCTTCCGGCATGGAATCCTTGTCATGCATCCCGATACTTCTTGTGAAACCACCTCTCGTGAAGTGCGCGTGAACTTCCAGAGCCGCGTCCGGCTTGACTTCAAGCAAATAATTCCACAGCGCCTTCGTCTCCTTAGGAGCACCCTTGCCTTCCACCAGCCGGTTGATCCCAAACTTTGGCACTTCGCCAAGGGAGTTGGTTACGCTATGCCCCAGATATACGCCATCCGGGTTCAGCATGGGCATCATGCAGAACTGGATCTTGTCCAGCAGATTCGCGGTCCTGGCCGTAGGGATGGTCAACCAGTGTGCTACGTGCAAAATACCCCACGAAACGGGTTCGCAGGACTGCATCGTCGAATCGATTAGAAACTTGATGTCTCTCGGCTCCGATTCAAGAACGGGCAAAGGCCTGCCCTGTGCAGACGAACCGATCTCACGATAGGTCCAAATGTCAGACCTTTCAGCCAATCTTTGTGTTCTCTCCAGTACGGCATCAGGTTCTTCATAGGGTGCTGACGCCACGCGAACCCATTCACCCGGTTGCAGTTCGAGAGAAGCATTCATCTCTTCGTGCTCAAGGTATTCCGTATCCTCTGGCGGCAGCCATTTCCAGCCGGTTTGGGGACACCAGACCCACCAGGGAGGGTACATGTAATTCGAACCTTTTCTGCTCAGAAGGAATTTCAGGTTGATCCGTTGTGTTTGTGAGCCATTATTCTTCACACGCACGTGTGCCATATACTCTTTTGGAACCCCGGCACCATCAAACAGCTCGTTCAGAACATCCTGAAACCATTGCGGTATCTCCTCAGGTTGAAAACCGATTTCATATCTTCCAGAATCCAGAATGCGCATGTCTCCTGCACTGCTGCAAGGAAATTCATCATCTATCTGAATACCATTGTCTTTGTCGATCAGTTTCATTGGTTCCCTTTCAGTTGCGAGCGCCAGTCCTCACGGTTCAAATCTGTCACCTATTTCTTTTTCTTACCTGCATTCACGCCCAACTCCCGCCGGTAGGCCTCAAGCGTCATCAGGTCATCGGACATGACGTTGCCTAAATTAACCTCGGGACCGTAGCGATCGACCATTTCCCGGCGCATCCGGTGGATATCATGAAGATTTACATTCGCAATCCAGGGCCCGGGTAATTCGAACATCACCCGCTCCAACCCGGCTACCTCTACTGCCTTTTCTACCTGCCTTGCGACCTCCACATCATCCGAGATCAGCTCAGCCGCCTCCAGCAGCACAATTTTCGATCCAGCATCCAGGCACGCCTTCACATCGTCCGCCATAGGCATGGATACCTCCAGCCCTTCCTTCTGACCGACTTCGCCCAGCACCGTCAAGCCGTGTTGCTCAACCGCCTCACGGATCATTTTAATTTTCCATTTATGGGTGACGACCGCGAGATTATCCGATACTTCGACCCACTTGTATCCGGCTTTTCTCACGGCTTGAAAATAGATGTCCGCCTTACCATATACCTCCGCATACTCGAGATATTGCCCGCCTGGAAAAGGTTCGACATTGTGAGACCGATATCTATTGATTTTCTTTCCGAGAACCTCAGCAGACAGCAGTCGTGAAATTCCTACCGCAACCTTTGCAAAATCGAAATAGGGGCCCGCCGTAAGTATCAAATCCTCTTCCGCATTCGGACCCAGACCCCAATCTACAACCATGGTCAGACCATTCGTGCGTGGTTTTTCAGATCTCGGGTTGCCATCCAGTCCTTCGAAAATATGACTCTGTTCCAATTTTCGACCTCCTAGTCTTCTTTA
>CAVOEZ010000147.1:0-8262 GCA_963694355.1 Latescibacteria bacterium UBA2968
GCCGATTCTGATTTTCATCACGAAGCGGGAGACACCAGCGACAAACTGAATGTCAGGGAACTCAAGGAATATGCAGGTCAGCTTGCCCGCATCCTCTTGAGGCTCTCGCACGTCCCACCCCAGAATTGGCCCGACAATACGGTTACTGCCAACGACATTGGCGAGCGTCTGGAATCGGAACGTGGAACGGTCGTAAGAGTATTCTGAATTGCCCGGCCGGGAGGAACTCGGCTACCGATCATTTATCAGGAGATTTCCCAATATGTCAAAGCTCATCCGCGGGATTGTCCCGGCCTTGTGTACACCATTTGATGACGACGACAATCTCGCAGTCGACAGAGTGCCCGGGCTCATCAAAAGCCTCCTGGATGCCAATGTCGCCGGCTTCTTTGTCTGTGGTTCCACGGGCGAAGGACAGGCTATGACCGTCCCGGAGAGAAAGCAGATGGCCGAAGCCGTAATCCCCGAGGTAGCCGGCGCCGTCCCGGTCATGATGCACGTGGGTGCCACCACTACTGAAAATGCCGTTGTGCTTGCCAAACACGCAGCCGAAACGGGAGCCGATGCGGTTTCCGCCATCGCCCCGATCGATGCGCCCGATGACTTCGACGCCGCGTTGGACCATTATTCAGCCATTGGAGAGGCCACGGACCTGCCCTTCTATGTCTACTGGTTTCCCTCCTCAGGCGACAGATCGATGACGGCCGAGAGATTTCTCGAAGGCATGGAAAGAGTAAAAAACTTTGTGGGCTTCAAATTCACAGACATGAACTTCTATCTCTTCAATCGGCTGGTCGATAGTTCCGGAGGTCGCCTGAACGCCATTACGGGACCCGACGAGATGTGTGTAGCTGGAATGATCATGGGCAGCGACGGTGCAGTAGGTTCTACATACAATATCATGCCCCGCATTTTTATCGAAATGCACGAAGCCTTCCATTCTGGAAACATCCAGGCGGCAATGGACGCTCAGGTGAAGGCCAACAGAGTCCTGTCAGTGCTAATCAAGGTGGGCACTGTATCGGCGATCAAACAGATACTGGCATGGAAGGGAACGCCGGTTGGGGATACCCGTGCGCCCAGGCCCAGAATCACCGATGAAGGTCGCGAAATTCTTCGCCAAAGCCTGGACGCCTTTGACTTCGATGTGGTCTGATGTGAAAAGGTTTTCGTTGATCGGGCTCGTCCTGACCACCATTGTCCTGGTCGCAGGTTGCGGAACTAAAGAGACGACGCAGCCCGTATCCTCTGCGTCCTCCATAAGACTCCTTGCCCTTGGCGATTCTTACACGATCGGTCAGGGAGTTTCACAGTCAAACAGTTGGCCGTTTCAACTGGCGGCTGCACTTCGGTCCGACACCCTGTCCGTCGCTCAGCCAACGGTAGTAGCGGCCACCGGGTGGACCACAAGCGATCTCACGACGGCAATTGCCAACGCCAACCTGGATCCTCCTTACGAGATCGTCACACTCCTGATCGGGGTTAACGATCAGTTTCAGGGGTTCACGGAAGATACCTATCGTCCTGGCTTCGAGGCACTGCTCCAGCAGGCCGTATCTTTCGCAGGAAACGACATCAGGCGGGTCATCGTCATTTCAATCCCGGACTACACGGTTACCCCATTTGGCAAAGTCAACGGCCAGGAAGGCAGCCGCGAGGCCCTGGACCGATTCAACGCCATCAATAAGGAAATCTCAACATATCGAGGTGTGGCATATATCGATATCACACCCAACTCCAGACTGGCAGCGGATGATCCCGCTCTGATCGCTTCGGACGACCTCCATCCTTCCGGTAAAATGTATGCCGGTTGGGTTCAGGACCTGTTGCCAATCGTCCAGGAAATAGTTCGCCTCTAATTCGATCAGTCGCTCTCAACTCACACCATTTGCGCTTGAGGTAATGGAACATGAGTGAACCGGATACACAGTTGGCAGACAATCCGCTCGTACAGACCGCGGGATTGCCGCAATTCAATTTGATCGAGCCTGATCACGTGGTCCCGGCCGTGAAGTACTTGCTGGAACAGTCCGAAAAACAGATTGCCAGCATCGAAGAAACGCTGGAGCCCACCTGGGAGGGCTTGCTGCGGCCTCTGGAAGAGATGGATCTGGAATGGGAGTATACTTGGGGACCGGTGGGCCACCTTTTGAGCGTCAAGAATACCGAGGCCATGCGGGAAGCGCATAAAACGGTCCTCAGTGAAGTCGTCGCATTTGGACTTCGCGCACAGCAGAGCCAGGCCATCTACAAGGGGCTGAAGGATCTGCGTGGTGGAGCCGAATGGGAAACACTGGACGGACCGCAAAGGCGCATCGTCGAGAGACAGCTCAGGAGCGCAGAACACGCCGGTGTGGGCCTTGAAGGCAAGGCCAAAGAACGTTTTAACGAAATCGCCGAGCAGCTGTCGAAAAACAGCACCGACTTTTCCAATCACGTCCTAGACGCCACAAAGGCCTTCGCGCTGGACATAACCGATCTTGAAGATGTGGAAGGATGGCCGGAAAGTCTGAAGCGTGTCGCATCACAAACATACAATCAGCAAAAAGAAGAAGAGAGCACCGAATCCGATTCTGAAAACGGTCCCTGGCGAATCACGCTCGACCTGCCGAGTTTTCTTCCGTTTATGCAGCACAGCAAACGACGGAATCAACGAGAAGCGATTTACCGTGCCTATCTGACCCGAGCGTCGGAAGGCGACCTGGACAACTCCGGACTGATCGGCCAAACGCTTTCCCTGCGAAGGGAAAGGGCTCAGCTCCTGGGATACGACACCTTCGCTGAACTCAGCCTGGACTCCAAGATGGCGCCCGACGTAGACGCCGTACAGTCCATGTTCGACGAATTACTCTCGGCTTCCAGACCATTCGCTGTCCAGGACCTCGATGAGGTCAAGAAGTGTGCGGCAGATTCGGGAGAGAAGTCGCCCCTTCAGCACTGGGACGTCCCCTTCTGGTCCGAGCGCCTTCGGGAGCAGCGTTTCGATTTCACGGATGACCAGCTGCGGCCCTTTTTTCCACTTCCTCGAGTGCTCGACGGCCTGTTCGGACTGTCTGAAAAATTATTCGGCATTACAATCGAGCAAATGGAAGAAGCGCGGGTTTGGCATCCCGATGTCAGATACTTCAAGGTCCTGAATGAAAGTGGCGACACGATCGCCTCGTTTTATCTGGACCCGTACTCCCGGCCCCAGGACAAAAGGGGTGGCGCCTGGATGGGCGGGTGCCTTAGCCGAAGGAGAGTGAAGCGCGAATTGCGATTACCCGTCGTTCACCTCTGCTGTAATGGTACGCCCCCTGTTGGAGAGCAGCCTTCCCTGATGAGTTTTAGCGAAGTCGAAACGCTCTTTCATGAATTCGGGCACGGACTCCAGGCCATGCTCACCACCGTGGATTACGCAGACGCCTCGGGCACCAGCGGAATCGAATGGGACGCTGTTGAACTGGCCAGTCAGTTCATGGAGAACTGGTGTTACCACAGACCGACCCTGATGGGCATGACAGCACATGTGGAAACTGGGGAACCACTCCCTGACGACCTCTTCGATAAAGTCGTCGCCGCCAGGACCTATCGTTCCGGATCCAACATGGTGCGGCAGCTGGAATTCGGGATGATCGACATGGCGCTTCACCACAACCACGATCCGGCGGGTAGTGAATCCGCTTTAGATGTGCGCAAACGAATTGCCGAACTAACCTCTGTATTGCCGGTCCTCCCCGAGGACAGATTTCTGTGTGGATTTGGTCATATCTTCTCCGGAGGCTATGCGGCCGGCTATTACAGCTACAAATGGTCGGAAGTCCTCAGCGCGGATGCATTCTCTGCATTCGAGGAGGCAGGGCTCGATAACGACACGGAAGTGGAGCAGCTCGGAAGGAAGTTTCGGGACACCGTGCTTGCCAGAGGCGGTGGACAGCACCCCATGGAGGTATTCGTAGAATTCCGGGGAAGGAAGCCCAACACCGGGGCCCTGCTTCGTCATTCGGGGTTAACCCATTGATCCATTCAATAGCCGAAAACGGCCTGAACCCATATACGAGGTAACCGTTTGAAAACTGACCGAATTCGCGCCCTTCCTCCGTTTTATACGCAGGTGATCGGATCTCTGCCAAGACCACAACTTGTGCAGGACCTCGTCGCATCCAGAGACACGGGTACCAGGGATCGATATCTCGATAAGATGGACGAGATGGTGACCTTCGCGATCCGGCTGCAGGAGGAGGCAGGTCTGGATGTGGTAAGTGATGGAGAGTGGCGGAGAAATCATTACATCACCGACTTCCTGACCCGGATCGGGGGGTTCGAAACGGTCCGGAAATTCAAGCACCAGGGTGAAGAGAAACTCACCGATGTGGTGGTTCGACCCATTACCGTAGGTGATCCGGTCTTCAGTAGAGATGCCGACTTTCTGGTTGCCCACACAGACCGAGTCACAAAATTCGCATTGCCCAGTCCATTTCTCATCGCTACGAGATACTGGCACGAAGAACACAGCGTTGAAGCCTACCCGACACGTCAGCACTTCATCGATCACCTCGTGGAGGCCCTTCGGAACGAGGCTCAGGCAATTGCGAATGCCGGTATCGACATCCTTCAGCTGGATGACCCCGCCATCACATATTTCTGCGACCAGAATGTGATGCAAGGAAACACACACGACGAACGGCTCCGGCAAGAATGGGATATCGACAAACAGATCCCCATGGCCGTAAGCGCGATCAATGCCATTGTTGAGGGACTTCCCCTGAGTGTCCATCTGCATTGTTGTCACAGCGTTTACAAACGGATGAGCGATGTGTCCGGAAATTACAAACCGGTTCTCCCCAGACTTGGGAATGCCCGAATCGATTGTCTCAATCTGGAGTTCGCCTATACCGGCACGGGTGATGTAACCGATCTCGAGGAGCTTCCTGAACATCTGGATGTGGGACTCGGTATTGTAGATATCCGCACCGAATCCCCGCAAAGTGTTGAACAGATGGTAGAGATCGGATCGCGTGCAGCACGGATCCTTCCTCCAGAACGAATAGCGATCAATCCAGACTGCGGGTTTGCACCCGGTGCAGCCGAACCGCCTTCCATCGACGAAGCATTCGAGAAGCTGAAGAGAATGTGTGCAGCTGCCCGACGACTTCGCGAAATACACACTTGAATTATTAAAAAAAAACCGCAAGGCAATCGAGTTCAGGCTCGATACCATTGCGGCGATTTCTTCGATCCACTGTTGAATCAGGTGGCCCTGCGCCCGCAGGCTATCCTTCGGACACCACCAGATTTCTGCCTCCGTTTTTGGCTGCGTAAAGTCTTTTATCCGCCAACTCGATCATCGCTTCTACATCAATGGTTTTGCCATCCTCTGGATGTGTGGCGATTCCCGCGCTCAGTGTAATCCGGATCGGTTTCTTGTCTTCTATAAAGGTGTGGTTTTCTACCTGAATTCTCAACCGTTCGGAGAACGTGAGGGCGCCATCTCGGGAGGTATGGAACAGAATGACCAGAAACTCCTCACCTCCATACCGGATCAGCGCATCCTCCTGCCTGCATCTCGAAAGTGTCAGCCCCGCGATCTCCCGAAGCACCAGATCCCCTGTACCGTGTCCGTACGTATCGTTCACTTGCTTGAAGTGATCGATGTCGAACATCACACAGGAAACCGGAATACTGTAACGGATAGATTCGGCAAGCCTGGGTCGGAGCAGCCCCTCCATTGCACGTCTGTTATAGGCGCCTGTAAGCGGGTCAGTCAGGCTGAGCTCTGAAAGCCGCTGATATTCCATGAACATCTGGTCCTGGCGTTCCCTCAGCTTCAGGAGAGCCCGGACACGGGCGGCCAGTTCACTGGGATGGATGGGTTTGACCAGATAATCCACAGCACCGAGGTCGAGCGCCCTGACCTTGCTCTCCAGACTGTCATCTGCCGACAACAGAACGATGGACAGCAGATCGTACCGTCGCTCCTCGCGTATGGTCTTCAGAATCTCATACCCGTCGGTCTTCGGCAAACTCAGATCCAGCAGCATGACGGCGGGCATGGATTCCGTGAGAATCGCAAAGGCGTCTTCAGCATTGGTGGCTGTGTCGACCTCGAAATCCCCATCCCTCAGGGCGCTTTCGACATATGTCAAAACATTGGGGTCGTCATCGACGACCAGTACCCGATACATATCGTTCTCCAGTGAGCACACACTTCAGATCGACATGAAAAATACCCACGGTGTCCCAACCTGTCAAGCAATATGGCCTTTACGTACCCTTTCTGGCTTGCAGATGTGCCGTACCAACCACAAGGATGTTGAGCAGCAGCCCCCAAATTCCGGCGTGAATACCCAGGGGTTTCGTAGACAAACCTGTTCCTGATATGCTCAACAGCATCAGCACCAGTGTGAGTGCTGTTCCGGCGATCATCCCGGGGAGCACCGATCGCGCGCTCAAAAACCGGGAATGGATCCCCAGCAGCAACGCAGGCGAGACCTGACAAAGCAATTCCAGCTTGATTTCGGTCAGCCGCCAGATGGTCTGGGGCAGAATGGTTGCCAGATAGGCCATCACCGAAATCAAAACCCACGACAGCCGTTTTCCCAATTTAGTAAGCGATTCCTGCGAGGCCCGGGGTCGGAAAGGCCTGTAGAGATCCTGCGTAACCAGAGAGGAAATTGCCAGAAGTGCTGAATCTACGGTGGACATAATGGCAGCCACTACGGCGGAAACGAAAAGGACGATCACCCATCCCACGGCAGGGAGCTCCCTGGCGATATCGGACAAGACACGCAGCGCGATGCCCTCACTTCCCTCCCGATTCAGCCCGGGAAACTGGGAAGCGCCTACAATCCCTACGGCCACGATGAAAAAGGTGGTGACCAGAGGCATAAACACCATCAACTGAAAAGAGCGCCTCAAAACCCCCTCGTTTCTGGCTGCATAGATCCGTTGTATAGCCTGTGGATAGACCGGCACACCCAGAAAGATGATCGCCAGAGTGCTTAACCAGAGACGCTTCCCCGCCCAGTCCGGCGGCTGCCAGAACTCAGGTTTGGTCGACATCAGGCGGTCCGCAGCCGCCGACAGTCCGCCATACTGATACTCCATTGCCGCAAAAATCACCACACATCCTGCAACCAGCATGATCCCCTGCATCACATCCGTCCAGGCCACGCTGCGCAGGCCACCCAGTGTCTCATAGATCACCATGATTAGTGAGAGCAGCACGATCCCCTGGGCAAATGAAATTCTCCCCCCGGTGGTTCCTTCAACCAGATATCCCATCGCCTTTAGGTTGGACAGGATATAGTTTGCCAGGGCGAAAATACATAGCGACGCAGCAAAGACGGTTAATGTGCGCGAATTGTAACGATCCTGGAGATAGTCCCCCAGCGTGATGAACCCCCGCTTTCTGGACAACCGGTAAAGCCTTGGAGCGAAAATCAGATACCCGCCGATGATAGACATCATAAACGTCACACTCATCAGGAACCGGAAACCCTGACGATAGGATGCGCCTGCGTACCCGATCAGCGTGTTCCCGCTATACTGGGTCGCATAAAGGGTGAGGAACAGCACCAGCAGACCCATATCGCGACCGCCCAGGAAAAAATCCGCCATGGAATCCTCCCGGCGAGCACGCCGTCCTGCGACACCGATCAGAATCAGCACACAGAGGTAGGCGCCCAGAAAAAGCGTCCCTCCAAAACCCAGCAGGCTTGTGTCAGGCATCCTCGGTATCTCCTTCGGCTCCGGAAAGCAATGGCCAGTATTTTTGCAGCACAATGGCTACGGCCACTGCATAGACCACGGTCATCACCAGACTGTAGAGCGCCCAGACGGGCAAGCCAAGGATGTGATCGTGACGCGCTTCGAAAAAGAACCACGGCACCGATGCTATCAGAATCGCGATCGTGAAAACGTAGATCTTTGCACGGGTCATATATCCCCTTGCTTTCTTTTATCGACAACGGATTTCAGGTCTCCATAATACTGGAGCTTTTCGGCCCTGGCCATTGGAAAGGCACCGCTTGTCGAGGGCGCCAGAAAGAGTCTCCCTCCGCAGAATGCTTCATCCTGAAGCCCATACTCGCACTTCCGGTTTACCGCCTTGCAGTATCCCGTCTTCCCGTTGAAACATACGGTTAGGGGGGAAATTCTGGACAGTTTCTTCGCCACATCCGCCAATCCCTCGTGATACTCGGACAATCTCAACTCGCCAATGCCACGGGTCGCCCGCTTCACCATATCCGTCAAACCAATCCCGAATCCGAGGACCTTGTG
>CAVOEZ010000148.1:0-8244 GCA_963694355.1 Latescibacteria bacterium UBA2968
CACCACATTCGTGCTGTCTATGTTTTTTTTCGGGGAATTGAAAGGTATGGGAGTGGACTGGGAAGGGCTTCCAAATGTGTATCTGGATCTGGGCTGCAGCAAACCGTCTTCAGCCTCGTTTGATGAGCTCCCAACCTGGTTCCCTGTGAATCGTGTCGTTTTCGGTACTGGAGCACCCTACTATTACTGGGGAGGCAGCAGGCTTGCGCTGGAGGGGTCTACGTTGACCGAGGATGTCAAAGCGGATATTCTGGGAAACAATGCCCTGGAGGTGTTCTCATGGCGTTAATGGAAGAACTCCGCAGGTTCAAGGTGATCGATGCACACGCGCACAACTGGAGCCTCTTTGCAGATACGGAATACCTCTCCACGTGTCTGGACAGGTTCAATCTCGACGGGATGATTATTCTCAGCAATCTGACAGGTGGGGGAGACCCAACGCCTGAACAGGTGGAGAAGTGCAATGAGGATACTGCCCGTTTGTGCGATGATGTTGGAGAACGGATCATTCCGTTCTGCTATGTGAATGCCGTTCATACTGAACACGCGCTGGGCCAAATCGCGTCGTGCCATTCCAGGGGATTCGTTGGATTAAAGTTCTGGATCAGCCAGCACGCGACCGATCCGCGGACGTATGAGGCCGTAGAAGCAGCCCTGGAACTGGGTTGGCCGGTGCTCTACCATTCTTACTATCGAACGCATGGGGAAGCGCCTTCATCTGAGGCCGCACCCCTGGAGATTGCCGAACTTGCCAACAGGTATCCGGACGGCGTGTTCATTATGGCGCATATGGGTGCGCAATTCGAACACGGCCTGCGGGCAGTGGCAGACTGTGAGAATGTCATTGTGGACTACGCCGGCACGATCAATGAAAAGGGCGCCTACGAACTGGGTCTGGAACTGATGGGTGAAGACCGCATCGTTTTTGGTACCGATCTCCCCGGCGCCTGTTTTTACACGAATGCCGGACGCGTGCTGGAGATGGACACGTCGGACCGGATAAAACAAAAGATTTTTTCCGAGAACATTTCAAGGGTGCTCGGGTTGTCCTGAGTCCAGCGGAGGAATGGATATGGCTGACAGACCGAATATTCTGGTGATCCTTTCAGATCAGCACAACAGGCGTAATATGGGGTGTGCCGGGGATGATATCGTCCGGACACCCCATCTTGACGGGCTCGCGGACAGGGGCGTGATGTTTGAGAACACCTACTGTGCCTCGCCGCTTTGTGTGCCATCCAGAATGACGTTCCTGACCGGACGCCATTGTTCTGATATCGGGGTGTGGTCCAATGCGTGTTTTCTGCCCTCTGATATTCCCACGTTTGCCCATGCCCTGGGCATTGCGGGATATGAAAGTGTGCTGGGAGGAAGAATGCATTTTGTCGGGCCCGACCAGCGACATGGATTTGAACGCAGAATCGTTGGTGATGCCCTAAGTCCTTTCCCAGGAGGACCTGGACCCGATCTGGGTGATATTCCGCGGAGCACAACGGGTCAATCCCGACAGGCGGTTGAAATTGCCGGTCCCGGACGTACCTCCTATCAGGCATACGACGTTGCAGTGACGGACGCGTGTTGTGAATTTCTGGAGGAGAGGGACCGGGCAGGCGCGGACAGGCCCTTTTGTCTGGTAACCGGGTGGGTGCTCCCGCACTGTCCGTTCATTAGTCCCAAAGACTTATATGACGAGTATTACGAAAAGGTCGATGTCCCCGGTGTTCCAGATGACTATTTGGATCATCTGCATCCTGCAATTCAACTCTGGCGGGAAAACAGGGGTGTGAACGGTTTGAGCGACGAAGCGGTTCGCAAGGCCAGGGCTGCCTACTACGGCCTGATCACTTTCATGGATATTCAGATCGGACGGCTGTTGAGCACTCTGGCATCTACGTCTTTCGATGAGAATACCGTGGTGGTCTATATATCCGACCACGGCGAGATGGCAGGGGAGCACGGGATGTGGTGGAAGAGCAGTTTCTATGAAGGTTCTGCCGGCGTACCTATGATCTGGTCATTCCCCAAAGCTTTCGCCCAAGGTCACAGAGTCGGTGCCGCAACGAGTCTTCTGGATGTGGGACCCACCCTCATCGATCTTGCGGGAGCGGAGCAACTGCCGGGGGCATCTGGACACAGCCTGAGGGGATTTCTGGAAGGAAAGAATGAAATAGAGGGACGGCCTGACGAGATATTCTCCGAGAATCACAGTGGGGCGAGTGAACCGCCTGGCCGGATGATTCGAAAAGGTCCCTGGAAATTGAATCACTATTTCGGATACGAAGAACCGCAATTGTTCAACATCGAAGAAGATCCGCAAGAACTTCACGATCTTGCGGGAGATTCGAAATATGCGGATGTGAAGGCCGAGTTGCTGGCGCGTGTATGCGAAGGATGGGACGGTGCTGTGGTGCAGCCTACACTTGACGCACGCGCGCAAGGCCGTGGTGTACTCAGGGACTGGGCGAGCGAAGTCTCTCACGATCTGGATGGCTTCTGGCAAGCACCACCGGGTTGTAATGTGTTTCCGGAAGTCCGGGGTCCGGAGTCCGGGGCCCGGGGGGCAGAGTAGGGGGCCGGGTGTAGGCGGAACCGACCCAGTAGAGGAAACGGAAATGAACTTTGGGACTGTTACACGCGACGTTGGGCATCACCTGAGTCTTGCGTTTCCCTGGTTCCATCCGGAAACCAGGCCGTGAGAAAGCTGCTTTCCGGTCCATCATAAATGGCTTCGGCCAGGTGCTCGATCCCCTTCTGATTTCCCCAGGAGTAGTTGATGATGAGTCTGCCCTCGTGCTCGCAGAAGTCAATATCCGAGTTGTTGATGTTGACGGCATTCGCGACACGGGTCCTTTGCTCCGACGAAAGATGTGGGTTGGCGATCTGTCGGTCTTCGTCGGATGCCTTCATTACCGGATTCAGCGGGCTTGACTCCCAATCTATCAGGTCCTTCGAACGTACCACCCGGTGCTCATATCCTTCGTACGCCTCGAGGTAGAAGTTGTAGAAATATCCATCCAGGTATCTCAAGCAATGAGGTGCAGTATATCGATCCTTCGAATAGGTGCATTCCGGTGATGTGAGTGTCCAATCACGCAGGTCAGCGGATCTCGCAAATCTGGCTGTGAATCTGACGCCAGCTACCTCAGGGGGCTTACCCACCTCAAACATCATCACGTAGTCCTCATCCGTTTTGCAGATGGACGTATTGAACATGCCATATCCGGGGAGGTCAAGGGCAACCCAGGATTCCCACCGGATCAGATCTTCAGATTTGAAAATGTGGACTCGCTCACCGTCCCAGTGATTGACCGCAGACACATACGCGGTATTCTGGTCGACAAAAGCGCATCCCATGTGAAATCCGTGGGCAAATGGGGGTGTCGTGTCACCTGACTCACGGTTGACGAATCGGAAATAGGAATCTCCTGTGGTGTTCCCGGAATACTTTTCCTTCATGTATTCGAATCTGTAGACCTTGCCCTGAAAGACAACAGGATTCGTTTCCACGATGTCGCAGTCGAGTGTTCCGAGTTTTCTGATCACAGGTCTTTCTCCTGATGTCGAGTCGGATTCCTGTTTCCACCTCAGGTGAGCCCCTGGAAGATGCTGTCTGTGTGAATAACAGGAGAGGGTAGAAACCATAACCAGAACCGCGAATACCGCCGCGATTGACAGAATTGGTGATGGAAATTGAGTGGCTATAAGGTCAGACATCTGACTGAAAGGTTGGATGACCGCAATAATGATTAATGCCGCTAGCTCTATCCAAAGGCTGACCTCCACTACACGAGACTCGAATCGATCTCGTGGGAAACCCGACTGCAGATTTGACATGATGATGCCGCTGAGCGCCAGGAATGCCAAAAGCAATATCAGGCCTGAATAGGGTGGAATCTCTCCGGTCAGGTAACGTGCGGCTGTAAGGAGCATCAACGCTACACACGAGACCACAAAGATACGGGCGACTCGCAGTCTGACCGCCACGGTCTTTTCTCTGTTCTCGAATGGCAGCTCGGCAAACCGTTTTGTTAGACGATCGCAGGATAGCCGTCGATGAAGTATTGCCAGGGGGATCCCGGCGAAAACGAGGATTATGCAAATCCAGTTGAGTATTTGTCCGGTTGGGGGTAGCGCTGGTGCATCAGACGAAAGCATGCCGTAGGAAAGCACAGCGCCGCCGATGAATCCCATACTTTTTTCCATGACCTTCCACCACCCGAAGGGGATGCCGGAGGCATTCCCGATGACCTGCAGGAAGTTGCCCAACACAAACCCGAGGCCATAGCCGAAAAGGCCATAGATGGCTGCGCGTAACGCCAGATCGTATTCGAATGTGCTGAGAAATGGAAGCAGGATCAGGGCCATGCCCAGTTCATAGGCCCACGCGTCACTGCGTGGCGGGGTCATTCGAATCCGGCAACGCACAATGAGTATGTGGTAAACCAAGTAGGCTCCGGCGAACATGCAGATCGCAAGAAGGCACAACTCATACCAGGCCGGAGGGACCTCCTCCAGGGCCAACCCAACGATTCCCCCACCGATTGCTCCCCATAGTCCTCCGACAACGAACAGGCAGAAAAATCCGTATAGGACGTTCGTCCAAACCCTGGCTCGCGTGTAACCTATCAGAATTCCATAGCTCGCGCTGCCTCCGACCGCAAACCCAATCCCTCCAGCAAGTGCGATGAGGGGTGCCCGCTGCATCCAGTCCGGTCTACCGGAGACCAGGACGAGGGCAAGCGAAAAGAGAACTCCAGGTATGGTCGCTCCGAGCTGGTGTCCGTACTGACCCCTTAGCGCCCATCCCAATAATACCGCAAGTCCGACGAACGATATTGCGAGAAGCATCTTTTGTTTCTCCAGTTATTTCCGGGCTTTGAGAAAATCGTAGAGTCTTTCAATTGCGGGGGCGAGCAGGGAGGCATCCGCGGCGCAGCACAGGCGAATAGACCCTTCGCCCCCATTGCCGAATGCCACACCCGGTGCGACAGATACCTTTTTTGTTTTCAACAGTTCAACCGCAAACGTGAATGAATCTGACAGGTTTCTGATTTCCGGAAACAGGTAGAACGCGCCGTTCGGTTTGGGCATCGTCACGTTGTCCAGGTCCTTGAGCGCATCGTAGGCGAAGGTCACGCCTTTTCTGAGATTTTCCACCATCGCTTTTACCCCGTCCTGTGCGTCTTCGTTGTGGGCGAGTGCGATTTCTCCTGCTCGCTGAACCATGGACGGCGCGTGCGAAACGATAAACTCGTTGAGTTGAGTCGCCTGATGGATGTGGTCGCTTCTCGATACCACCCAGCCCAGGCGCCAGCCGGTCATGCAAAAGGTCTTGGAGAAAGACTGGACCACGATGACGGCATCTTCCCGGCTGCAGAGTCTGAGAATGGAAGGGGATACAGGTCCGTTGAAGTAGATTCGCTCGTAGACTTCATCTGCGAGCAGCCAGAGATTGTGCCGTCTACAGAATTCCAGGAGTGTTCGTTGATCATTCTGTGTGGCCACCCAGCCCAGTGGGTTCGAAGGGGACGTGTAGACAAGCAGTCGAGTTCTTGGGGAGATCGCCTCCTCGAGCGCATCGAAATCTATGGCGAACCCCGTGTCCGTTCGAGCAAACGGGATTTCCATTGGGCGTCCACCGAACATGCTGATAATAGCGGATGCGTTTGGCCAGTTTGGAGTAAGGACGATGGCCCCATCACCCGGGTCGATGACACACCGGATGGCCACGTTCAGCCCCTGAACGCCGGAAGCGCTAACAAGGATTTCCTTGTCCGGATCCAGATTCACCAGATGAAGATCCACGTATTTCTTGGCGATGGCTTGACGCAGACCGGGAAGACCAGCGTTTTCTGTGTAGTATGTGAATCCCTCCCTCATGGCTCGAGCAGCGGCTTCTTTGATATAATCCGGTGTCGGAATATTGGATTCGCCGAAATGAAGATTCAGGACGCCATCCATGGGAAAGGCGATGTCTGCCAGTTCGCGGATTCGCGATTGGTGAACACGGGAGAGGTTTGGGGCTAGTGGGATCATGGAATGAGCGCGTTCCGAGTAGCGGGTTGAGAGTGTCGAGAGAACTTCGAAAATTCGGATTACCAGGGGTTCAAGAACCCCTGGCTAAGATACGGTGCCCCGATGGGGCACAAATGCAGAAGCGCATATGGTGTTAACCAAGGAGAAGGTACCAGGAGTTCAAAAAAACCGGGCTAAGATGCAGTACCCTGTTGGGGCATTAAGTCAATCCCCCCTTAATCGAGGTCCAGCCTATAGCGGCATTTCTGTCTGTCCCCTTCCCGGTACAGGTCGGTTTCAACAGGGAGATCCACAATTTCTACCATCCTGGCGCCGATGATCTCACAGGTGCGTCTGGATGCTAAATTGTCCGGATTGCACGTGATCCACAGAGGGCTCAACTTGTGCTCGCTCGCCAGGGGAAGCAGCAGGATACAACTGCGAGCAGCGTATCTCCGACCACGGTGGTTCTCCGCCACTTCGTAACCGATATGTCCTCCGTACATTACTATAGGATACGTACTGCCTATTCGGAGTTCGATCCGCCCACATATGGCTCGGGTGGGCGCGTGGACCATGTCGAATTTGTAAGAAGGTACGAAGTGGATGGACGGATTGCCCGGGTAACAGTCGACCAGGACCAATTCGAGGTCGTTGTCAATTAGCTTTCCCGGGGCGAGGAATGGTGGAACTGGGGCCATTGGGCTAAGAACCCGATCTGTGATGCAAATGGAAATGCAGGATGTCAGGCAATTGTAAACTGCCGTTCTCCAGGGGACCGTCTATGTTAGACGGTATACCTATTCTGACTCACGGCGCATATCAAGTCGCGGCACATCCGGTCGATACTTGTATTTCTCGGCGGTTTCCTCTGTGAGTTCCACACCCAGCCCCGGAAGTGTTGGTGGAAACACATAGCCATCCTCTATACGTGGCTTTTCCATGAAGAGTTCGTCCGTCAGGGGGAAATGCCACGTCGGGTATTCCGCGAGGACGGTGTTTCTAGCAACAAATGCCCAGGCAAGATTTGCAGCGACTGTGATGGAAGTTCCCCACGCGTGCGGGGCGACCATCACACCGTGGGCATCTGCCAGGGCAGCAATTTTCAGGCACTCGAGAATGCCACCGGCATGGCAGGCGTCCGGCTGGGCGATGTCGAGGGCTTTTCGGTCGAAAAAGTGCTTGAATTCATAGGTCATACAGGAACTTTCACCGCCGGAGATCGGGATGCTGGTGCTTTGACGGACGTGAGCGTAGCCATCATAATCGGCGGCGAAGCAGGGCTCTTCGAGCCAGAAGAGATCGTAAGGTTCCAGACTCCGGGCCGACCTAACGGCATCGGCGGCGGTCCAGGAGCGGGGGTTGTGTCCCATTACGGCGTCGGCCATCAACTTGACATTCGGACCCAGGATTTCACGACACGCCGCGACCCTTTCCAGATCATGCTCGATATTGACCCCAATTCGCATTTTTACCGCTCTGAATCCGCTATCGAGATGACTCCGCATCTCAGTTTCGAGATCTTCCAGCGGCTGTTCGAGACCCCCACTGGCATAGATGGGCAACTTGTCGTGACAGAGCCCGCCCAGAAGTTCGTGAACGGGTTTGCCTGCCGCTTTTCCTGCGATGTCCCATAAGGCGTTTTCCAGCGTGCTGGCCACGGCTACAGCGAGGCCCGATCTTCCCCAGTACAGGACCCTGCGGTACATTGTTTCGAAACATCCTGCCACATCACGAGGGTCTCGCCCCTCCAAAAATCTTCCGAACAATTTGAACAGTTCCGCTGTGGCTTCACCGGCAACGAATCCGCTACCATAGCAGTCTCCCAGCCCCGTCAGGCCTTCATCTGTATGCACCCGGACTAGCGCGCAATTGATGTTCGTTGCCTCGCCGCCGGACCATCGAAGCGGGTGTTCCTCCGGCATGTCCACCGTCAGGAGAATCGGTTCTACTCTGGTGATCTTCACGAATAATCACTCCTTGCGCGGGTTTGGGCTTGGCAGTATCATGGCTGAAAGCGTCCGATGATCCGATACGTTGGGTTGCTAAAATTAGGCTAACGGGTTCGGAAATCGGCTGGAAAGATATGTAAACCGGTCCGGTTATTCAATTGGATAGTTAAGAGGTTTTATGGAGGTTTTATGGAGGTTTCGCACGGCCAGGTCTACTATGAGCCGGGTCGATTCGGAGGGTGGCCGGCCAACCACGGGATCTGGTCCTGGGAGGATG
>CAVOEZ010000149.1:0-8214 GCA_963694355.1 Latescibacteria bacterium UBA2968
CCGCGTTGACGCAGTAGTCGACCGCATAGCCTTCGGCGTGAAGCCAGGAGGTGAAGAACTGATCCCAGGCGTAAAATCCGCCCATGAAATCCGGCTGAAGCGGACGCTCGAAGCTCAGGAGTTCGCTGTGTTCTCGATCGGTAGAAAGATAGGGGAAGAGACATTTCCCACCCACGGGATTGTAGGCGCAGTAGGTATTTGCTTCGATGGTGAGCAGGATCGGCGCTCGGCGTTCCCTGGGACGAACCACGAACAGGATTTCTCGCACACCCTGTGCGGTGGGGAAACTGGCGATGTAGACACCGCTCGGCCAGTCCGGCGGGATCTCAAAATCGACTGTGGGCGACCAGTCGAAGCCGTCGCGATAGCCGAATTCCGGGACTTGCTGGAGGTCTCCTCGCAGACCGTTGATTTCCTTGACGAGTTGTCGTCTGGCGCCTTCGTGAAAGATGAAGATGTCGTAGTAGGAACGAGAGTTGGAGATGTGAAACGTGATGCGATCACCCTGACGTGCGCTCATAGGTGTGGCGTAGCCACCTTCCCGCAGTTTCCAGTATCGGGTCGCGTCCTGTTCGTAGTGAATAAAGATGTGTTCGCGTTTCATTGTTCATCGATTCGCAACTGCTTGGTGAGATGAATGACAAGGTCATCGTCAGCACAAATTTGTTCGCCTTCCTGTACCTGACGGTCATTGTAATACATCGCCCGGGCGTCCGGAACATAACCCCGCAGGACATACATACGCTGCGCTGGGCCGTAACCGGGATGCAGCCCGACTCCGAGGCCGACTACTTCGGATCGTTCTGAGATCATCCGCTCAGCCTGGTCCATCAGGACCGTGCCGATGCCACGCCTTCGGAAAGTAGGGAGTACGTTGAAGTCATTAATCTCGGGAATACCGCTTTCCCGGAACGGAGCATAACCCGATTCCCACTTGATGGTGACATAACCGGCGAATGTATCCTTCACGAATGCGACGAGCAAGACTCTGAGCTTGCTGTCCTGTTCTGAAAGGTATTTTTCATACTGCGAAGCCGGTTTGTTCCAGCCGATTTCCAGGAATGCGGAGGCGATTGACTCGATATCCGATTTTTCCAGTCCTCGGATCTTCAGTTCATCCATCATTGTGTTATCAAATCCTTTTCCGTCGATCTATTTGACTGAATTCCGATCAGGCTTCGATAAATGTGCCCGCCTGGAGATCCGCGTAGGCCTGCTGCAGTTCCGCCTGGGTGTTCATGACAATGGGTCCGTGCCACGCCACAGGTTCATCTATAGGCTGGCCTGAGACGAGGAGGAAGCGAATTCCTTCCTCTCCAGCCTGCACGACGACTTCATCACCCGAGTCGAAGAGGATGAGTGATCGATTGCCGGTTTCCTCGAGGATAGATGGGGTTGGGTTGCCGACCTGCTCGGTTTTGACCGGGCGTGGAGTTGACGCGTCCCTGAAGGATCCCGATCCCTCGAAGATATAGGCAAACGCATGTCGGGTGGTTTCTACTTTGAGGACCTTGCGCTGATTCGGCGGAACATGGATGTCGATATAACTCGGATCCGCGGCGATGCCGTCTACCGGACCTGTCTGTCCCAGGAAGTTGCCGCAGATGATTCGGGCATGGGTCCCGTCGTCGTCTGTGACTTCGGGGATGTCGTTGGAGAGGACGTCCTGATACCTGGGTTCCGTCATTTTGAGCGAGGAGGGCAGGTTCGCCCAGAGTTGGAAACCGTGCATCCTTCCGTCAACGTCCCCCTGGGGCATTTCCTGGTGGAGGATGCCTCTCCCCGCGGTCATCCACTGCACGTCGCCGCCTCCAAGGGTGCCCTGGTTTCCGAGACTGTCGCCGTGTGCGACCGACCCGGCAAGCACATAGGTGATGGTTACGATGCCACGATGCGGATGCCACGGGAATCCCGCAAGATAGTCGTCCGGGTTTTCATTGCGGAAGTCGTCGAGTAGGAGAAAGGGATCGAATTCGCTGGTTTCGCCAAATCCGAACGCACGACGCAGATGCACTCCGGCACCTTCGATGGCGGGTTGGGATTCGATGATGCGTTTGACAGGTCGTATGGACATTGCTGCTCCTCTATGTCTATTTCAAGCTGATGCGTTGAGGGTCCAGTGGTCTTCGGTGACCTCAGCCAGAGCGGCTTCGTCGACTTCCACGCCGATTCCCGGTCGTTGGGGTACGATGAGCTTTCCGTTCCGTGTTTCGAGTGGTGTGGACAGGATGTTGTTGGCGCGCGCGGTGAGTTCGAGCTGGAATTCCTGGATTAGGAAGGTGGGTATCGCCGCGGCGTATTGCCAGGTGGCAGCCATACCAATGCCCGTGCAGACCCCTACGTGCGGCGCAACAGGGATTCGGCGGGCTTCCGCCAGGGCGGAGATTTTAAATGCAGAGGTGAGTCCGGTGCGTACGACGTCGGGTTGGGCCACTTCAAGGGCCCGGTTTTCGAACCAGGTATGAAACTCGAAGGGTGTTCGCAGGGCTTCGCCGACAGCGATGTCGATGTCGAGTGCCTGAACGAGTTTCTGATGTCCTTCGGTGTCTTCCGGCTGAATGGGTGCCTCGAGGAACTCGTAGCCCTCGGTTTCCAGTACCCGTCCCAGGCGAAGGGCTTCCTGCGTTCGGCATTGCCACAGCAGATCCAGGAAGAGACGCGCGTCAGGTCCGGCGGCCTTTCGAACTGCGCGTGCGGTTTCTTCAATCCGGTCACCCGGGAAAATTTTGATGCCGGCGAATCCTTCTTCCATGTACTTTCCGGCAGCCTCGCATTGTTCCTCAAGCGTGGGTTGGCGCAGTCCGGACACGTAGGCGGTAAGTTCTGTGGTAAAGGGTCCTCCTGCCAGCTCGCATATAGGCGCGTCATAATGTTTGCCCGCCAGGTCCCAGAGGGCGATGTCTACCGCGGTTATGGCGTCCAGCATGAATCCGCCGCTGTGACCCCGGATGTTGTTGATGTGGTAGAGCTGGTCGTAGATCCACGTTCGCCGGAGGGGATTTTTTCCAAGGAGGAAGGGTCCCAGGAGGTTCTTGAGGATCGAAGCGGATGTTTCGGGCAAGAGCGGAGCCTGGGCTTCACCCCAGCCCGTGAGTCCGGTGTCCGTGGTGAGTTTGATGAGACAGGCCTCGATCTTTCGGCTGTATGCCTGCCGCCAGTGAGGTTCGAAGAAGTAGTCGGTTCCGGGTAAAAGTCCGGGTGTGTCTTCAACCCCGCGCAGCCGATAGTGCTGATCGAATTTATGGATGTAGATGTCGACCTGGGTGATGATCATGAATTCCCCAAAAATTTTGAAAAGCGTGAGTTGCAAGTCCGGACCCGTGTCACCTCGGGTACATCAGGGGGCTTCGAGAAGGCTGATGGCGGCCCTGTCCAGGGAGGTGCTTTGCCATTACAAGAATTGTCTCAAAGGGTGCAAGTCAGTGCCCTGAAGGGGCACCGGATCTTAGCCAGGGGTCCTTGGACCCCTGGTGGTGAACCCCTAACCATAAACCCAATCAGGTAGCGCTCCACCTTACTCGAATCTGTATTCTCGAAAACTACCCAAATTCTAATGAGCGATGCCAAACACCCTCTGATCTACTCCCTTGATTAGGTGGTCATGCCCATTGGGAACAGTAGACCATAAGTGTGCAAGCTGAGGCTGAGGACGACTGCACGTATCTGACTGGCCCTTTCGCTCGAATTGGCGTGTTTGCCTTTGACGACAGCGAATCCAAAAAACCATCCACTTATGGCATTTCCAATACGAAGTGGGCATTATAACACTTCTGCGAATGTCGGTATCTGCTTTTCGTTCCCATTTGCTCTCAGGTACCGTTGGACCAATCGTATTGGACCTTCAGATCATTACATTGTCTATATGGCAGACGCTTGTCGTGCTGCAGCCTGCCCACAACGATCCCGGGTGCAATACCGAGTTCATAGCTGAAGGTTCTTATCTGTGCCTTCGTTATGCGACCAGACAAGCTTAGAAAGCGTTGAATCTCCTCTTCGGAGATCAAAGTCTGCGCAGCGAATTCATTGGCTTCTTTCTCAACAGTAGAGCTTCCTGGCTTATCCTCGTCAAGGAATATCAGTCGTTTTCCATGCAAGAGTAAGTGAGCAGCCTCGTGAAAGAATGTGAACCAGATCTGATCATTCCACTTGTACCTGAGACTGAGTTGAATCATAGCCTTTGTCGCCGTCAACCAACGCGCGGCACCACTTGTCCTTGTCCTGGGAAGCTGCTTTACAAAAACCACAGCTACACCCACCCTGCGACACAGATCAACAACCGCCGGCACAAAGACCTCTGGGTCCTGAGTTGTCAGGTGACGCACTTTTGCGAGAGTTGTGCGCAACTCGGTGGGATCGAATTCGGCACAGTCGATTTCCTGTGCTTTCAATTTCCCCTTCCTTAACCAGGCGGCGATCGATGGCCAATCTGTCGAAACCTTCTTGTCCCTTCGGAAATCCGTTTCAAAGTGACACCTGTCGAGCACGGAGGCAAATTGCTCAGGTGACGCAATTCCGAAAAAACTTAACAGTGCCTGGATCTGAAGCGCTGGTTCCTTAGTGGCCTCAAGCCATCCCATCTTCACCATCTCAGAAACAGGAAATTTTCTAAGCCAAGCCTTTTGTTTTTCAAGAGCCTCTTCTTCCTGCTTGCGAACTTTAAACTCCTGATATCTACTTTCTAGCCCGCTCCAAAAGCTGGCAGAGACCCCAAGGACACGTTCAAGCTGTAACGCAGTATCGGGCGTGATGGCCACGTCACCTTTGATAATCCCATTCATGGTCTTCCGAGGCCTGCCCATGCGTGTACTGAGGTCGGCCTGAGTCATTCCAAGAGCCTCTATTGCCTCGTTCAATGTATCTCCAGGTGGGAATACAATGTCCGGTCGAAACTGATTTACTCCTCCGTCACTCATGGTAATCCACTACCTCCACTATTCGTACTATAGTGACTCTCTCCAGGTCTATTCCCCCATCATCTTTTAATGGCACCGGGTCATTGGCGGGCGTAAAGACAAGCCTGTGAGGATGTTTCAACTTAACAGAGAATTGTCCACTTCGGTTTCCTGTTAAGGGATGGCAGCCCGCTTGAGGAAGGCTCCGGACAATACCCAAATGTTCTGCCACGCTCATCTCTCCGAGCCGCCTCACAACGAGCGTTCCACACTCCTCACCCCACTTCTTCCGGGCCTTCTCGAGGCTGTTGCAGTTACGGCTCAAACTGCGTGACTTGAATAGGATATCCACGTGAACTCACTTTCTGATCCCCCTTCCTCGGTTTTCAATTCTTGCCCGGTTACTACATAAAGTATATGTATCTTGAGGGTAATAATCAACAGTTTTGTTAACGGAAAAGGTTAACAAATATTTACCCCGCCTCCTGATATCGGGAAGGCGGCAATTCTCATTCCGGTTGCGTTGCGACTTGCAAAACAGTACCATCCGGGAAGTACGATGGGGCGAACGCCTTGGTCCAGGCCAGTGGTGCTCTGAGCTCAAGTCAGCCAACCGAAAAAGTTTTCGTGAGGAGTACACAATGCCAGATAGCTTCGACAAGCGTGGTTTCCATTGTAGCCCGAGTCAGATTACCAAAAATGATCTCACTTGGGCATATTGGGCCGATGCGGGCAAGCCCGGTTGTCTGGACTACTACGATATGATCACAGCATTCGAGGCTGCTGCCGCCGAGTGGGTCAACTGGCGGGGTGGCATCTCAATCATCAAAGTTGATATGGACAGTTCACCACCTCCGGATGTGCTGATGCGGTGGAATATGATTGGCGAGAAGGACAACAACCCTTTCTTCGAAGATGCGGTGGTCGCGTTCGCAACACACCACTCGTATACGGAGTTCCCATGTATGCCGAGGATGATCGTCTTGCAGGGCCTGGAGCAAGTCGGGGGTCGTTATCAGGAGCGCTCTTGGAGCCTTTCACAGAATGTGCCTGGATCCGCCCACGATGTTCAGTCTGTTGTGCTACACGAATGGGGCCACATACTCTACGGTGCGGGACACTTCTTTGGACCAGCCGTCATGCAACAGGGAGGGGTGGGCAGAGGACTCGCGGCAAGACAACTGACAACAAATGACTCAAAGTGGGCTGATGCGAACACAGGAGGTCTGGTGAAATAATGGAACGGAATACTTGAAAATATCTCCGTTTCGAGGTTACGAATACTCAGAGCTTCCAGGGCTGTTGCAGGACCTGGAAAAGAGCAGGGGGTGAGACCCCGCAGGTACTGGGCCCGGCGATGTTCATTCAAGGGATACGGGAAACCGTATGGGGTTCGATTCCCCCACCCTCTGCCATTTTTAAACACAAAGGCCAACAAACATGAGGAAGACCAAAGCCCAGATACAGCAGGACCTAATTGACAAGGCCAATGTAGGTGACAAGGTGGCAGCACGTAATGTGGCTGAGCAAGACCGAAACTTATATAGGCAGAATTTGATTGAGAAAGCGAAGGTTGGAGACAAGGACGCTACGCGTGTGCTGGCTGAGGAATCCGGCATCTCAGAGGCTCTCTGACCCTCGACAAAAGCGTTACTCGAACTGGTTCAGTCGGTGAATTAAACCCTATGTCCCCGATAAGCGGCATTATCGGGGACATAGATCCTTACGGAGAGCTTCGGCCAGGTCGACGCTCTTTCTAAATAGTTGGGCAGAAATGAGAAAAGTGTCACTATTTTCTAAGCTAATCGATCTCAGATGGGTCTATATGGTAGAAGGCCTTCAAATAGGGTGAAATGAGCGAACTACCAACCATCGTTACCAGAGCGCAGGCCGGTGATCTGAGCGCCTACGAAGAGATTGTCCGACAGTTTCAGGATATGGCGGTCGGGTACGCCTATTCGCTTCTTGGCGACTTCCAGCTTGCGGAGGATGCTGCTCAGGAGGCTTTCCTCCAGACATATACGGATCTGTCACATCTCAACGAGCCGGCTGCGTTTCCGGGGTGGTTTCGCAAGGTCGTATACAAACACTGCGACAGGTTTAGGCGAAAAAAGCGGCTCCCTCTATCGTCACTCGATTCAGCTGGGGAGGTCCCATCGGGCGAACCGTCGCCTGAGGAGCACCTTGGAATGAAGGAGCGTAGAGAGCAGGTCATTGCGGCGATACAAACGCTACCCGAGAAGGAACGGACGGTGATCACGCTTTACTACATCAGCGATTTTTCACAAAAAGAGGTTGCGGCCTTCCTGGAGGTCCCGGTCTCGACCGTGGGTTATCGTCTCCACGCCGCACGGAAGAAACTAAAAGAAAGGATGCTGTCAATGGTCGAGGACGCCTTCAACGAGCACGCCCCATCCCGAGACGACAGCTTCGTCAACCGGACCGGCATCAACAATGCCGCCCAGGCAGGCGATGTCGAACGAGTTCGTCAAATCTTGGCTGCCCAACCCGATCTGGTAAACTCCATGCATCCTGTACACACCGACCGGAGGCCCATTCACTTTGCTGCACGTAACGGTCACGCGGATGTCGTGCGCGTCCTACTTGAATACGGCGCGGACCCGGTTCAAGGAGCTTTTCCAAACCGCGAGACGAGCAGCCCTCTGTTCATTGCCCGTGACCGTGGATATACTGACGTTGTCGAGATGATTGAACAGTGGTTGCACGAGCAGCGGGGTAGTACGCCAGCAGGCGAAGCCTTCTGCAGGTTGGTCGCTTCTTCGGACTCAAGCGAGGTGCTTGCCGCGCTAGACACGGATCCAGCGTTGATAAACGCAACGGACACCAACGGCGCGACACCTCTCCACCACGCCGTTCTGCGGCAGGCGCCATCTCTTGTGATCGATCTGATCGATCGCGGTGCAGACATCGACTATCGCAGCACGAACGAAGCCCGACCCATTCATCACGCCCTTCGTCGGCCCCGTGCCGGCCCTGAGGTAAAACCAGGACAACTCGCATCCTCGGCCATCATCGCCGGCATACTGCTTGCCCGCGGCGCCGAGAACGATATATGGGTTGCCAGCGCCCTGGGCGACAGGGATCGGATGGAAGCCCTGCTGGTGGAGGATACGTCTGCTGCCAATTCATTCTGTGGCCCTACGTTCAGCTTTCAGAGCTACGCGCACCCGCTGACCATTGCCGCCCAAAACGGTGATGTGGAAGCCGCCCGTCTGCTGCTGGACAACGGCGCGGACCCAAACGTAACGCGAGAGCGGAGCGATTTTGTCGAAATAGGAGCTCCGCTATGGTTCGCGGCAAA
>CAVOEZ010000150.1:0-8211 GCA_963694355.1 Latescibacteria bacterium UBA2968
CTGGCTGTTCGATGATCCAGAGATGGAAGCGTGGGGTCAGAAAGGACCTGATCATGCCGAGTTGGGGATTCCAATGGATCTGAGCATAGGTCTGCGAACTCGTGAAGGATGCCTGATCACGGGTGCGTTTTCCTTCAATAGTCACGGAGCTATTTCCAGCACCTGCAGATTTGTTGGTGAACAAGCCTCCTATCGTATCGAGAAGGGAAGCTTGTTTGATCATGAAGGTGTGGAAATTGCACTGGAAGGGGATTCACTGGAATTGCAGGACAGGGAATTTTTCAATGCCATCAAGGAGGGTCGTAACCCCGTGTCTAGCTGTATGGAATGTCTGCCGACAATGGCTATACTTGACAAGCTCGAACGTTCGATGGGTGGCGCGAAGCGATAGGACTTCTCAAATAGGCACCAGAATTGTCAGGGACAGGTCTTCTGTCCCTGTTTTTTGTGTGCCCATAACAACAGCAGCCCTATGTCCATAAGCGAGGCGTGGTTAGCATCTGCCCCGGGGGTCTGTCTCAACCGAGCCACACGACGCAGGATTGATTGGCACAATCCATTGAAAATATTCTCCGGGAGATCCAGTCGATTCTCTGCTATGTAGAATGCCCTGATCAATTCAGATCTGGCTTGTCCGCTATTTCCTTCGGGGAGTCCTTGTTCATTGATCTGGAAGTCCCTGTCATATTCCCAGCCCTGAAAATAATCACCCGAAGTGTCTTGCAGGAATGAAGCGAAGTTGAGTCCCATGCACAGCCGTTTCTTAAGGACCAATGCAAATGGGTGATCCAAGGGCAACACATCATACAGAGAAGAAAGGCCATTCACTGTAATCGACTGGTACCCGATGTGGAAATTGTGTCCCGGCCATCCTCCTCTGGGAAGCTGGGCAAAAAATACGCCATGCTTTGTTCTGTCGATTGCTGAATCGAGGTATCTCGCCTCTCCTGTGAATTCATAGAGCAGCGACAAGAACCACAATGCGAATGCATCGTAGTTGTTGTTTCCTGTGTATGGACAGGTAAGGGTCCAGTCTGCCGCACGACGCGTGGCATCCAGATAGCGGCTATCTCCCGTCATGCGATACCCTTCCGCGAGCGCCAAACCTGCCCAGCCGGTGTCGTAAAAGGGATCGCGCTGATTCATCACACCTTCTGGATATCCTTCTCTCCACCATCTGTAAGCGCCAGAGTCCTCCTGTTCTGAAACCAGATAGTTCAGTCCGCCGATCGCCATCTCCTGCAGTTCACTAGCTCCCAGCGCTTCGAACGCATAGAGATATCCCAGAGTGACATTTCCTGGTGTGCGGTACGCCGCCTTTCCGCCATCGTTTTGTTTACCCCAGCTGCCATCCGCATTTCGGCTTCTCAGACACGCAGCATGCGCCAGATGAAAGGCCTCTTCAAGTTCGCCGTATTCGACCGGAGCGAATTCGAACGCAGGATTCACCAAGTGATCTCCTGGAGCGACCGGGAATCCATCGGGCAACCGATCCCCTGGTGTGACGACATGGAATGACTCCGTTTCGATAGCTCTAAAGTTGGCAGATTCTGAAGCGACTTGTGCGGTAATCAGGTATTCGCCAGACGGGAAGTCAGCTCCCAACTCCACCGGAATCGAGATTACAGCGTGCTCGCTTTGCAGGTTTCTTTCTTCGTCGCGAAGCGAAAACCTGGTGGCCCCGAGCGGATCGTTTAGAAGAAACCTGACTTGAACGGTCTGTTCACCGAATCCGAAGGTGTGAATATTGACCAACGGAGTTTCTCCGACGACGAATCCGATGCTCTTGTCCGGAATCTCCAAAAAGGTTCTCATTTCCGCTGCCATATTGGTTTCCCTTGAATCATCACCGGTTATTCTGAAGGTATGATCGGGAGCAGGATGTGAGACGGGTACTGTTTGGTGTGATGGATGGTCTGCCGGGCTTGCCGCGGTTCCGTATCGGTACCAGGATCGTTACCTGTGTTCAAATTTCTGTCGAATCTTGGGAAATTGGACGAGGAAATCTCTATACGTATCCGGTGACCCTTCTTGAAAACGTTGCCTGTGACACCCAACTCGACTTCGTACTGGTAAACCTTCCCCGGCTCCAAGAGTGACTGTTCTTCAAATCCCTCCCGGAATCTCGCTCTCAAGATGCCGTCGCAAAGATTCATCGCGTAACCTGTGGGCGACACATCGATGAGTTTTGCAGTCCAGTCCGTGTCCTTTCCATCGGTGGCGGCATAAAGGATCGCCTTTACAGGTCCAGTGGCTTCCATGTTCTGATCAAGGATGTCGCTGGTATAACAGAGTACGTCACTTCGCATTTCCAGGGGACGCTGATCGTGTGGTCCCCAGGGTACGACTTCGGGCGAGCAGCAGTTGTTGCCGCCCATTGTGGGCACTGGAAACAGCGGGTCGTAGACGTAATTGTCCGGTGGTTCATCGCCTGGCACTTCCGGGTTGAATCCACCATCGCCTATGAGTGTGTTTGCTTTACCACCTGAATGGAGATACCACTTCTGCCAGCTGGTTCTGGCCAGCGGCCACTCGTGCTCATCCCGCCACTGATTGATACCCATTATGAACAGACGAAGAGGCGGCTCGTCTGCGATTCCATTGTCGACTCCCTTCAGCCAATAATCGAACCACCTGAGTTCGAGTGCATCCAGGTCAACCATGGAATGCGAGCCAAAGTCCACGTCGCCCGTTTTGGGAGAGAGGCTCAAGGGATGCGGCCAGGGACCGACAATGAGCGTGCTCTGTTTGGCTATCTCCGTACGACCCCCGTGCCGAAGTCCGTTGAAGTTGGTGAACGTCTGTGATGCGTAGAGGTCATACCAGCCACCCATGTTGAACGCCGGAACCGCCACCTCTCCAAATCGTTTCTCGTCGTTGAATTCTTCCCAGTAATCACTGTACGTCTGGTGGCTGACCCAATCTCTCCAGAAGTTCAGGTCTCGTCCAGCCTCCTTGGCCATTTCCATAAGCGGGAGAGTGTGGAAGGCCTCGGTCCAGTTATGGAAATCGATCGTCTGCCCGGTATGCGCATTGGTTCGCATGCCCCATGTCATCATGACATTCAGCTGAAATGCGCCACCTGGAAATACCAGACCACTGTAGTAGTCGGTGCATATGACCCTTGGTACGATGCACTTCAGATATTGACTCCTATGAGGTGCGCTGGTCCACTGAACCGCACCGACATAAGAGCCCCCGGCCATGCCTATCTTACCATTACACCACTCCTGGACGCCTATCCACTCCTGGGTATCGAACCCGTCCTCACCTTCTCTGAAAGGGTAGTATTCTCCCTCTGAATCCCATCTCCCACGGCAGTCCTGGATCACACACGCATAACCGTTGTTTGCCAGCCGTCGAGCCTTTTCCACCATCGGATCGGCATTGTTGCTGTATGGGGTACGCATCAGTATTACCGGAAAAGGGCCTTGCGAATTGGGAAGATATATGTCCGCAGACAGGTTTACCCGGTCACGCATGGGTACTTTGATGTCGAGTCTCATTTCTACGTCATAGTTGGTCGCCATGCTATCTCCTGAATTGTGTTGGTTTGCCTTGATCATTGCAGGTCAGGTGCTTTGGTTTACTTCAAAGACGGTCCAGCATTCCAATCCATGGTAACGCGATCGACTCTCCCATCCGAATGGATCACTCTTACGTTCCAGACGTCGCCCCGGCGTGTGATTTTTGTAGCTACACCCGCTGAAACTCCTTCGGTGAAGGGCACCAGGGCGTATCCTGCGCGGATGGGTAAAGCAGCCTGCTTCTTGTAAATGGCAACGGGCGCCGGGACATCCTGCCCGCTGATGGCCAGCCAGCCCTGAACTGGATCGGTTTCTCCGCATACGAGGCGGGGTGACATTTTGACCATGGGGATGATTTCGAGATTTGGTGGATGCATTCTCCCGGTTCGGAACGCCCGTGTCTCCGGATCGATCAGGACACGGTAGGGCATGAAATGGAACAGGGCTTCATAGGTGTGTCGACCTTCGCCCGCAAGCTCATCAAAGATCAGAAAGTAATCCGGTTTGACGAACATTACAGCTCGTTTATGCGTCACCTTTTCGTCCAGTCCATCGTACAGGCCATCAAATGTCGAAATTGCGACATCCGATCGATCATCGGACGACCACGTCGTTTTGTCCCGGGCAGATTCCACCCATTCCTCTATGGTCTGGTTTCGTCGCTTCTGCCCTCTTCCATCGACCAGAACGGTATTGTGCGCTGCAGTCGTTCTGTAGAAGGTTGTCCACGCGTTGGGAAAGTAAGAGGTGATACCCGGGTCTACTATAAACGGGAGACCTTTTGCGTGCAGGTCGAAACTGAGCATATCCTCGTGCTGATGAAACCGGCCGAATGGACCCCCTTCGAACAGCAGATACTGATCGTCTCTTTCCCATCCGCTGCGCATAATGAAATAACCTGAATCCTTCCGGGCAATGGAATCGTAATCGGGCGGCGAACCCTCCGCTCCCTCCGTCCCAACCCAGACGGCTGAGTTATCACCGAGTATTTTTCCAGGTTCTGCAAGCGACTGCCCGTATCCTGCATCCAGACTGCCGGCATCCGAGACAGATGGACGTGTGAAGTCCGGGCGGTTGATGGACACGCACCAATCATACATGCGCCGAATACCCGCCTCCAATTCAGCATCGAATGGTCGATCAAATTTTTTCGCTACATTGAAAGCGGCAAGAAACCAGGAGGCGATGGCCATCTGGTATCCTGGCGTGAGTTCATACGAGGCGCCATCGGGCATGACCTGGATTCTCATATCTTCGAGCAGTCGATCGCTTGCCTGTTTGAACCACTCTCCGGATTCGCGGAATTCGGGAAATGAGCACGCGGTGGCGAGCAAAGAGCGTCCTTCAGAAATGGTCTTATTAGATGGCGGGAAGGACTCGAATTTGAGCAGATAAACAACGTGTTCGTAGACAGACTTCAGAAGGTCAATAATGGTCTGGTCTCTGGTTTGATCGCATTGACAGAGAATGGTGAAGGTATCGACAAGGGTGCAAAATGCCCGCTGGCTGACGATCAGGGAATGTCCCCAGGCGAGTCCACCGGACCTCACGCCAAAGGGTACGGGCGTTTTGGCCATCCAATCGCAGATAATGGTTTCGATTGCCCTTGCGTATTTGGGATCCCGGGTCTCCGCCCAGGCCATTTCCAGCGGCTGGAAATATGGAAATCCATGGATGCGAATGGACCACTCTATATAGCCGTAAGGGTTCGCATCCCAGTCTACCTCATCCGGCCAGTGATGGCCCATCATGTGTCCTGCGAGCACTCGATCGGCCTCCTCAAGGTTGGCCGAAGGCACCGAATCGGGGACCTCATGCCGGCGATCGAAATCCGAGGAGCGGAAATATTGGGCAACTGCACCGAGTTTTTCTTCATTCGAAAGCTTCTGCGCTGCGGGAGCCAGACCAGGGTAATCCAGATTCAGTGCGGTCAGGAGCGCGTTGTCCGTCATTCGCGGACCCAGGACAATTTCCCGTTCGATCAGTCGAATGTTTCTGATTTTACAACCAGCGGGAAGCCCGATATGGGCGCCAATGGTGTTTCCCCACCCCGAGGAAGGAATTCCAGCTGTATAGTAGCACTCTGCGGGGAACCGAAATTCCTGCCAATCCTGCCAGATGTTTCCCCCTCGTGGAGAAACAATGGCATTGAACCGGTAACCGTCATCTTCGCTCATCCCCTCGGTTCGGACACCCGAAGTGAGCGATGAGGTGATCTGGCCATCCACGCCACCAGGCATGTAGATTTCGGCCCTGATCTCATTCCCTTTGTTCCAGTCTCCAATTTCCGTGGGCAGATCTACACGTTCCGTGTGTTCTTCTTTTACCAGTATCCATTCGGATACCACTCGATCATCTTCGAATTTGCCGAGGTCCATGGTTTGAGACTCCTGTGGCGAGGCGGTCAACTGGTGTATGGTGCTTGATGACAACTCGTGCTTGTGCTACTTTATTGTTTCAGCGGCGAATTTCGATAAGAAAACATCACTGGAAACTCAATCTGAATGTGTTGGGAGGAATTATGGGGATTCGAGTTGGAATCTGCGGGGTTGGTGCGTTCGCCAACAGTTTCATCCCTCTTTTCAAGGCCCATCCTGATGTAGAGCAAGTCGTCCTTTGCGATTTGGACAAGGACAAACTGGTGGAGAAATCGGAGCGCTTCGATCTACCCGATACCTGCCCATCACTGGACGAACTTTGTGAAACGGACGTAGATGCGATTGCGATTATCACGCAACATCATCTTCATGGACCCCAGGCTGTACAGGGCTTGAAAAGTGGAAAACACATTTATTCCGCAGTGCCTTCAGCCATTACCGTGGAGGAAATTACCGAACTGGTCAAAACGGTGGAAGATACCGGTCAGATCTACATGATTGGCGAAACCAGCTATTACTACCCCTGTACTATCTATTGCCGTGAGCAATTCCGGAAAGGTGCCTTCGGGCATATCGTATACGGTGAAGCGGAATACCACCACGACTATGTCCACGGTATGTATGCGGTATCGCAATGGCGACACGGCGAGAAGTGGGAACAGTACTACGGTATGCCTCCCATGTTCTATCCCACACATTCCACAAGTATGATCGTATCGGTGACGGATGCTTATGTTACTCATGTAAGCGGCATGGGATTCGTAGACCGACACGAAGATAATCTATACGCCAGAAAAGACAATGTTTGGAAGAACCCCTTCAGTAATGAAACCATGATGTGCAAACTGTCGGACGGGAGTATGTCCAGGATCAATGAGTTCAGGAGGATCGGCCATCCGGGCACCGTGGGCATGAGTCTCTATGGTACGGAGGCCGGATACGAAGAGCAAGTGGGTGCGCAAATGTGGATTACCAAAAAACGCGATGAGTGTATAGATTTGACCAGGGCGCTTTCCTGTGAAGGTATCGACGCCGGCCCGGCCGACGATCCTATGGGCAAGGTGACCGGTGAGGATGGGACACACTCGGGCGCCTCAAGCGTGCATCCTGTTCATTTGCTGCCCAGAGAATTCATAGGTCTGGGAAATGGACACAAAGGTGCACATCAATTTCTCGTTCACGATTTTGTCAGGGCTTGCGTCGCAAGGACCATGCCGCCCAACAATGTCTGGCAAGCGGCGCGTTATCTTATTCCAGGACTGATTGCACACGAATCCGCTTTGAATGGAGGCACGCTGATGGACGTGCCGGACCTGGGCTCCGGACCGAGCTGAACATGACCCCGGAAACAGACTGTCTCAATGGTTATGGAGGTGGATTATGGCCAAACGAACTGAGGGTGAAGGATGGGCATTCGTTTCGAATGAAGTGCCAGGTGTAGATTCGGACACTGTGTCATTGGCACCTGAAGAGCAGAACGGCAGAATTCGAGTGGAGAAGAGGAAGAAGGGCAAGGTGGTCACGCTGGTTACCAATCTGGCTCTCGCAAAAGGGGATATGAAGGATCTTGCAAAGGCGCTCCGCCAGGCCTGTGGCACCGGAGGCACCTTTAAGGAGGAGACTATCGAGTTGCAGGGTGACTGTCAGGAACGGGCGAAACAATGGCTGCTTTCCAACGGGTGGCGTGTTCGGTAGATTTTGAGAGGGATAAGCGACTGCGTCGAGGCGGCCTTTACGGCCGCCTCATTCCTTTTCTGATTGTGCGGCCTTGAAATCTTCCAATTCCTGCTCATTCCCACAGAGTCTACCATCGAGGCGCAGGCCGCCGTGGGACAGGTTGATGCTGTATGTAACGTGGTCCGTGGCCTCGACCCAGTGGGGGGTGAGCAGCGCATTCCAAAGTACATCGCCTGGTTTCATTTCATACGGCAGGGTGTCCTCTTCTGCGATGTTGGCCGGGCGGACCATTTCTCCGCCAGGAAGCATGCGCTCTTCGAATGGGGCCCATCTGTCAGGATCCTTCAAACCGATAAACTGTTTGGTCCCGTGACGCTGCCAGGCTATCACGTGGGACCTGTCCATATGGTAATTTGTTGCGGCACCCGGTCCACTGATGAATATGATGGGATAGCATCTTGTCCAGGTGAATCCTGCTTTCTTCAGGGCTTCGCGCCAGGGATCCATGACCTGTTCCTCGAATTTGTGGAACAGTTGACCGGGACCGTAGAAATTGGGCAGTTTGAAATGGGACATTTGAAACTGCATGTGGATCGTTTCACCGATCGGGACCTTCCTGAATTCTTCGG
>CAVOEZ010000151.1:0-8202 GCA_963694355.1 Latescibacteria bacterium UBA2968
GAAATCTACCGCCAATGCCTGCCCAAAGCCTCACGACTCTACCTGTCCTATATCAAGCAGGATTTCCCAGGCGACACCTACTTTCCCGAGTTCGACCTCACAGATTGGCGCGTGGTAAAAGAAGAAGACCACGAAGCATATGTCTTTACGGAATACGAACGCAAGGACCACAACTGAATCTCCACTGGAATCAGCCGTACACCTCACAAGAAAGGGGTTCACATTGTCGGGTCTCCGCATCCCGTGGTCACCACGGATTCTCCTGGCAGATCGCACCTTCCGACTTCCCGTCGTGTCCAACAGTGAAGAACTGCCGCTCCAGGCCGAAGATTTCAAGGTCATCTCAAAGCGCAGGGTCCCCGCCGATTCCGCCACCTACCATTATCTCCGTGCGCCTTCCAAATCTGGTGACTATACCCTCAGCGCATCGGAAAAGGGAGATTCCGCCACCGTAACGATTCAGATTCGCACGCTGGATGAACTGCGACACACGCGGGAGTTCAATGGTGCTGTGTGGCCCCGGAGATGGCCGCTGGGTCAACCCTTCGCCACAACCAAGACCCGACAGACCCTGCAAGATGCTCCAGGCGCGAAAGACCTGAATGCTGAACTGATCGAATGGTGGACAGGCAGATCCGATCCGGAACTCTGGCACCAGCTTCCGCCGGCCGAGCTTCCGAAGGCCCACTTCGCGAACTGCACCCAGGGGTGTCCGAACTGCGGCACCGAACTGTTCAAATTCAGTGGATTCTATCCCTGGAAGCGAAACCACCTGCCCTGCACGTTCAGGTCCGAATGTCCCGTATGCAGTTCCATTTATCCCAGCAATGACCTCGCAGCACAGGACTTCACGAGCGGGGATTATGTAGACGACGGCTATGGATACTTCGACGCTGACAGGAACATCTTCCTCTTCGCTGCGACCTATCACCGGGACCAGTGCCGATCCTTCGAGGTCGGAATAAACGCGCTGACCAACAGACTTAGACTCGGAGGGTATGACGAAGCGATCGCACGCCAGCTTGGCCTGCTGCTCCTTCGTTACGCCGCGGAGGAAATTTACGTCGCCGCTGCCCCTCAGTTCAGATATGGACCCTCGAGAGGCGTTGAAGAACCCTGGGACTGGGGTCAACCGGACTGGGCGACCAGGCCGGACCCTGTGGCCGCGTTGCGAAACAATGGATCTATCCGATACTCCATTGACACGCCCTATCTGGCGGAATCTCTCGCAATTGCATACGACACCGCGTGGCCATTGATCCGGGAAGACCAGGAACTCGTCTCACGCGCAAGTGCGATGGGACTGCCGGTTCAGTCCCCTCAGGACAACATCCAGTTGATCGAGGAAATGCTCGCCATTCTCCTCCAATGCGTATTGGACCACGCCGCCGGCAGCAACCTGCCGAGAGAGAGTCAGGCCGCTCTGATCATCCTCCGAACCCTGGACCGGGATGACGGGCAAGGCGCAATGGACTGGGTCTACGATGAAGGCCCCGACACCTTGCGGGTATTCACGACAAACGACTTCTTTCCGGATGGCACACCGCAGGAGGCCACCGGCGGATACAATGCCATCCACTATGACGGACTTTTCGATCTCGAATATCACCTCAGAGGGCTGCGGGCACAACGGCCGGAGGCGTATCCGGAATCCCGGTATCCTTCTCTCGTGCGCGATCCCAGAACACCCAGAATCGCTCGCTCGCCTCACGAAATAACCATGATCGGGAAATCCTATTTCCAATTTGGAGACGGGTCTGCCCCGGGCAGCGCAGGGAGCCACGGCGCGCAGCCCGCATCCGGCGAAGGGAGCATCCGGATCGAGCGGGATTGCCTTCATGCCCCGATGTCCCCAAATCTCCTGAAGTGGGCAGCAGAGTTTACAGGTGATGCAACAGTAGCCGAAATCCGGGACGCCGTCGAATCCGGTACACACCGTCACCTGGGGAGCACCGTTCACGACGGCATCGGCATCGCCATCCTCCGAACGGCAGGTGTGCCGGAACGGGCTGCTGCCGGAATCGTCTACGGAGACACCCTTCACCATCGCCACCGGGACCTCCTGGACGTGCAGCTCTTCGCCCACGAGCGCCCCTTCCTCACCGACCTGGGATATCCCCAGTCGTGGGCAAGCATCTCAAAATGGGAAGCACATTGGGCCACACACAACACCGCGTGGGGCGCGCTGGATCCCGCTCTGGGCAGAGACGCCGGCAGAGGTCGGCTGATCCGCACCCTGTTCACCGACGGCATACAGATCGTCGAAGTCGAAGGCGATCGCTGGCTGTGGGACAAGGAAGGAAAACGCTGGTATAAACCGGGTGTCACCTATCGCAGACTCCTTGCACTGATAGATACAGATGAAGAAGGTGTGGTCCTGGTCGACCTCTCGAGAGTCAAAGGGGGTATAGAGCACTGGAGAATCTGCCGCGGCCTGGACGGTGTGTTCTCCTCTCCGGACGCGAACCTGGTATCCAGATCGGGCACCGTCGCAGACCTAAATGGCGCACGGGGCGACACCTCGAATCTGACGCATCCCGACTATGAAGCCCTGGCCTTTATGGACCAGGTTTCGGCGGCCGACGCTCCGGATCATTGGAAAGGGAAGTGGGCATCGCAGGTCGAAGCGTCTGTTGCCCTGGACATTCACCAAACCGGGGTCAGCGATGGAACAGAACTGATGCAAGCCCGGGCAGCAGCGGTAATGGGCACACCTGAGGAATCCAACTACCTGTATCACCCCTTGATCTGGCGAAGAAAACCAGGTGATGATGCGGATGTCTCAAAGGTGGACCTGGTGCTCGAGCCCCGGGTCGGCGATTCGGCTTTGACTTCAGCAGCAGGAGTCACCTCCGACAAAACGTCCGCCTCGGGTGTGGTGCTGGAGACACGCCGTGGGAGCAAAATCAACATCTACTGGAATCCAGACGCCAGTCCCGAAGACACCACGGAATTTGGCGACGAAACCCTGCTGGCCGGAGCGCTGGCTGTGATAAGAGATGGCGAAGCCGTCACATTGGGTGTCAGCCAACTGAAACACCGGGTCGGCCAATGGTCCTTTTCAGGAGCGAATCAGAACGGACGAATCGTCGCCCTGGACCGGGACGCCTGCACAATAGATGTAGAAGGACTGGTCGACGTTGCTCAGGAGGGCAGGGTGCGGATCAATCCCGATGAGCGCGGTCATACCTACAGGGTATCGTCTGTAGAGCCCGTCACCGAACAGATCACCCGGTTGACACTCGACGTCGCCTCCCTCATTGGTAGCGCTTCCGTCGTGTCATCCTCGGAAGGAGATGTCCACCTCGGCTTCCATATTCTGGCCAGATCCGGAAATCTGAATGGTGTGCGACTGCAAACGGAGGGCAGTGAAGACTGGGCGGTGGTAGCAAGCGCGTCGAACGGAGGGAACTGGCCGCCAGAGAAAATCAGGACAACTCTAACGATCGATCCAGCACGTGGAGACGGTGATCGCCTGCGAAACCTGAAGCCGGGAGCCTGGCTGCAACTTTACGACTACGTCGTGGGAGACGTAGTTTCATATGAACCCGTTGGCAGGAGCTAACCTGGATATGGATACTGCCCAGATACAGCTGGACGGAGATCCCAGAAAAATCGCAAAAGCCATCTATCAGGCCGCCCGGGAGACCTACCGGGGCAAACACGGAAAACTGGAAGCATGGGATGCTATGCGATCAGAAATGGAATCGGAGGTGCCGCTCATGGCAAAGCAAATGGTCGAATCCCTCGATCCGGATGTCCGGGAAGTCTATCTTATCAATGCACTCGAGGTCATGGCCCTGTCCTATGCCAGACGAGAGTTACGCACCTGACCTCATTTCATTTTTCTTTATCGCGCCCGAAAACGGATCTCAACATTCGCCAGAACAGGCTGGTACCCAGTGTCAGCACCAGGGCAGAGAAAATCAGCAACACGATCTTGAGAAAAATCGGCAGTGACTCGAAAGGTGGCATCATACGCTCCGTTCCTATGCGGAAGGTCAATCCCATTCCAGGTACCGTAGCCAACGTGGAAGGGACGGAAAGTCTGTTTTCTTGCTCCCTGACTATAAAATAACGCAGGAGTTTCTTGTTGAAACAAGTCATCATCGTTGTGGGGGATCAAGCCAGCAAGTCCACCCTTGAAGCAACCGTACACGCTATGGGTGAAGACGTCAAAATGGCAGTTCTGGATGGCCAGCCCTCGCTCTCTCACCTCCTTGATCGCTCAAGAACAGAAGGCGCGGATCGAATTGCGGTGGTTCCCTTCACCCTTGGGCTCGACGCCGGCTTTCAATCAACCCTGCAGAAGCAACTCGATGCCGGTTCATCTCAGGATTCCAAGACCCAGGTTATCACTTCTCCGCCACTCTGTCCCGACCTGCGCATTGCGGGGATTCTTCAGGACAGGGCCTCTCAGGCTTTTGCAAAGCTGGACGGAACCTCAGGCGTGCCGATATTGAGAATAGGAGGGAAGAGTCAGGTCGCGATGACATATGAGGATTTCTGTGGCCTGCCCGATCAGATCGGGGATGTAGGCACAGAAGTCCCCGGCAGGCAGGGCGGAGCAGTTCGAATTCGTCATCTGCTGAACCGGAACGTGCTACCGGATAAACCAGCAGACGTCGCCTTCCACGCCCGGGACAATGAATTTTCCGCACGTGTCCCACTCGACGTGGTCCGAGAAAAGGGACTGTTTGTATACAATATGAACGGGGAGCCGCTGCCTGAAAGCCAGGGTGGCCCTCTGCGACTTTTGATCCCGGGGATCGACGACCGGTGTTCGAATGTGAAGCACGTCACACACATGGAAATCACCCAGCAGGCAATCAAAAATGACGATCATCAAAAATAAATCGGTCCGCTGTTCAGTCCAGTTGACTCTACTGTGTGGACTACTCTTTCTCGCCTCCACCGAAGTACTCGCTCAGCCCCAGGCGCAACCCGCTGAGGATTTGCCACAGCTCACCAACCAGACCAAAAGCAAATACACGACCGCGGTGAGTCAGAATCAGATCCCTGCGGACCTTCGGCCGCTCTACAACCAGCTCCTTTCGAGGGACGCCGCAGTCCGCGTAAAGGCCGTCTAGGGACTCTCGCTCATCGGCGGGCCCACATCTGCCCTGCTGCTTGCACACGCCATAGACGACAGCCTCGAACTTGACGCGGCTGTCCGCATCGAAGCAGCGATCGGCCTCGGCGAAATAGGCGGAAGACAAGCGCTTCGTGTTCTGGGTATTGCCCTGGATGACAAGGATCCCACCGTGAGGATGCGAGCGGTCCAGTCGCTCCGCTGGGCGGGAACCGTATTCTCCATCCCCTATATCCAGGAAGCACTTCGAAGCGACAGACTGGTAGGCATTCGCCTGGAAGCCGTGAGAATGCTGAGAAAAATCGGATCGCAATTCGCCATTCAGCCGCTCGAGGAAGCGCTCGTCACGGACCGGGAAGCGGGCGTACGAATCGCCGCGGCGGACGCGCTGGGTGAAGTCGGCAAGAAAGAGAAAGACGCAGCAAGGGCCCTTGGCAGCGCATATGCTCAGGAACGCGACACCGGAGTGAGGTTGGAAATCGTCGGATCGCTTGGTCTGATACGGGACCGGGCAGGTCTCCCTTTCCTGGTGACGGCCATGAACGACAGAGACCTCACCGTTAGGTTGAAAGCGACTCAGGTGTACGGCCGCATTCTGGGCCTCCAGTAGAATCCCCGAGCAACTCCATCCAAGTTTCCCCTCCCGCCCTGGAGACGCACCGCAATGGCTGAAGAACCCGATCTCTGGTATCTGATGATCGAGAAGGTGCGGGAAGGTCCTCTCAGCAAGCAGGACATCCAGTATCTTCTCTCTCAGAAACAGGTTGACGGCACCACGATGGCCTGGCGCAAAGGGATGGATACGTGGCATCGGCTGCGTGATCTGGAAGAATTTCGCCCCAATCGTCCCAACGACCCGCCGGAAGACCAGCCTGTCCAGAAGGAAGCGCTCCCCACTGTGGACCCGTCACCCGCGAGACTCGCCTCGTTGGGCCTCCTCCCGAAACTCGCTGCCGTGTTGATCTCGCTCGGTTTGACTGCGGGTGGGATCTACTGGACCGTGCTTCGCGTACCACCTCAACCGGATGCAATCCCCGCGACACATCCTGAAATTCCAGGTCTCTTAGCGCGTCTGGGACAGAACGATTCTGTGGCCGAACAGGCACTCGCCGAACTGGGAAGCCAGTCCGTTCGCCCCCTGATGGAGCTGCTGCAGGAACTGCCTGAAAACCCTCCAGAAACCATCAAGCGTGTACTTGTTGCGATCGGACCAACCGGCATATCCAACCTGAGCAGCTTTCTGAATCCAGAAACAACCGGCGTCCCGGTGCGGATCTACGTCATACAGATCCTTGGCGACATCGGCGGAATGCAGACCATACCTTCCCTGGTTCAGGTACTCGGCGACCCAAGCCAGCTGGTACAAACCGAAGCCGTACAAACACTGGCGGCCCTTGGACCCCAGGCCACACCGAGTCTAATCAATCAACTTCAAAACCCTGTCCAGAACACCCCGCCGGCGGCTCGCCGAAACCTGGTGAAAGCGATACAGCAACACGCCGACCCCTCCATGGCCCCTGCTTTGGAAAGGGCACGGTCCGTCGAGCAGGATACTGAGGTAAAACAGGCGCTGGGAGAAGTGCTGGGGCAACTCGCCGACATCAAATCTCAACTGAGCAACACCAGCAGACCTCCGGGCGTACAGCAGCCGATCACCCCACTCGCCCGAGTGGTTCAGGCCAGCCAGGCGCCACGGTCGCAACCGATTGACGTCCGTGTTCACGCTTCAGCAGAAGCCAAGGCGACCATCACGGACGAGCGCGAAAAAGATCCTCCAAAAGCGGCAAAGGAAGCTGAAAAGGGTGAGGCGCATCGAAACGAACAAACAAAAAGCCCTCGAGGCCTACAAAAATGCCCACGCCCTCAACCCTCTGCCGATGTATTTGCTCATCATCATTGAACTCGAATCCAGTCTGGCCGACTCCACCGAAACCGACTCCCTCGACATCCTCTTACCGCCGTCTCCAGTGACGCTCGAAGAAATCTTCCAGGAATGCGATTCGGACGATCCGGACATGACCCCTTTCAGCGATGCGCCGGCGTTCTGGTTGGGCACATTGACGTCCGACACACCCATCGCCCGCGACGGCAGCCGTTCGCAGTACATCATCGCCGGAACCGAAGATGGACAGGACTTTGTGGCTTCCCTTCCTGCAGGATTCCTGAAAGAAAGAAATCTGAACACCAAGGACATCCTGGAGTGGCAGGGCAGACTTCAGGGATTCAAGATCGTCAATCGAAACGACGCGTCCAAAATTCTGCCAGTGCTGGTTGTCGATGAAGTAGAATAAGACCCGAGCATCCACTATCCCTGCTTCACGAATTCATTCACCCGGATCCAACAGCTTTTTACTGTAGGTAACTGTGGCTCAAACCGTCTTGATCGCCGGTGTCGGTCCCGGCCTAGGTACATCCCTCGCCAGGAAATTTGCAGCAGAAGGATGTCGCGTCGGAATGATCGCCAGATCCGAATCCAGTCTCCAGGCGGCAGCTAGCCAGGTGGAGGGTGATGTCCTCCCGGTGCAGGCCGACATCACCGACCCGGATCAGGTAGCGAGCGCTTTCAAACAGGTGCGGGACAGCTTCGGACCTGTTGACATCCTCATCAATCATGCAAGCTTCGCTGCGTGGAAAGGCCTGCTCGAACTGTCGCCCGAAGAATTCGAACAATCCTGGAGGGTCACCGTCTTCGGCGGGTTTCTCTGTGCAAAGGAGGCTGTATCCGATATGTTGAAAAGCGGTGACGGAGCGATCCTCTTTACCGGGGCCACATCGGGCATTCGCGGAAGGGCGGGCGCGCTTGCGTTCAGCAGCGCCAAATTCGGTGTCCGCGGAATGGCCGACTCGATGGCACGTGAGTACTGGCCGAAAGGCATCCACGTCGCCCACATCATCATCGACGGCATCATCGACACCCCGCAGGTAAGAGCGCAATACAAACCGGATGAAAATGAACCCCTCCTGAATCCGGACGCCATTGCGGAATCCTACTGGAATCTCACCAGACAGAATCGAAGCGCCTGGACCTTTGAACTCGAGGTTCGGCCGCACAACGAAGAATTCATGGCCTGATCCGGGCCGCCGCCGCCCCGCTCTCCACAGAGCGGGGC
>CAVOEZ010000152.1:0-8182 GCA_963694355.1 Latescibacteria bacterium UBA2968
GCGTACGGCTGTCCTGGAAGCCAACGACCAGATGCATCAGGAACGGCTGCAGTTTGAAAAGGAACTGGAGGACAAGCGCGATGAGACAAGCAGCGTTGAGATCCAACTCAACAGCCTGACTCGCCAGCTAGACAAGCGTGCAGATCTCTTGAATCACAAAGAGAAACTGGCAACCACCAAAGAGCAGGAACTATCGTCTCTGGAAAACCAGCTGACATCGAAATCCACGGAACTTGAGGAAAAACTTCTCCAGCAGAATCAGAGATTGGAACAGATCGCAGGTCTCACAAAGATCGAAGCCAAACAGGTTCTGATGGACAACCTCGAGGAAGAGGCGAAGCAGGACGCGGAATGGCGGATGAAAGAGATCCGGGACGATGCATTGAGCCGGGCGAACGACGAAGCCAGAGAAATTATCGCGGGGGCCATCCAGCGACTTGCTGCAGACCATACCATCGAATCCACCGTAGCAATGGTCCGGCTGCCGTCCGATGAAATGAAGGGTCGCATCATCGGCAGAGAAGGTCGAAACATTCGTGCATTCGAAATGGCCACGGGGGTCGATGTAACCATCGATGATACGCCTGAAGCCGTGATCCTGTCCGGATTCGATCCCATTCGCAGGGCAACGGCCCAGATGGCCCTGGAGCAGCTCATCCTGGACGGGCGTATTCACCCGGGCCGAATTGAGGAAGTCGTAGAGAAATCCCGTAACTCGATCCAGGAAGTCATCCGTGAGGCGGGTGAGCAGGCCGCGTTCGATGCCAGTGTCCCGGGCCTTCACGACAGAATTATCGAGTGTCTCGGTCGGTTGAAATTCCGAACGAGCTATGGTCAAAATGTGCTCAAACACAGCACGGAAGTTGCATTCCTCACCGGAATGATGGCAACGTCGCTGGGGCTGGACGCACAGATCGCCAAACGGGCGGGCCTGATCCATGATATAGGCAAGGGACTTTCGCACGAGGCAGAAGGAACTTACGGGGAAACCGGGGCGGATCTGGCCAGAAAGTTTGGTGAAGTTCCCCTCGTGATTAACGCCATCGAATCCCATCACGGGGAGTCCGACGCCACATCGGCCATTGCGGTCCTTGTGGATGCGGCCGATACCATTTCTCGTTCCAGACCTGGTGCCCAGAGGGAACAAATCGAAAACTATGTGCGCAGGTTGGAACGCCTCGAGGCCATTGCAAACCTCATCGATGGTGTCGAATCGGTGTATGCCATCAAGGCCGGCCAGGAAGTGCGTGTCATCGCAGATTGCGATATGATGAGTGATGCCGACACAGAGAAACTGGCAACGCAAATTGTGGACAGGCTCACCGAAGACGCCACATGCCCTGGACCGGTAAAGGTTACTGTAATCCGTGAAACACGCGCCATAGAATTCGCCAGATAGGAGCACCTTTGAAAATCCTTTTTGTTGGCGATGTCTACGGCAAACCCGGCCGAAGAGCAGCTGCCGAAATTATTCCCGAACTGATATCGACTCACGATGTGGAATTCTGCGTAGTGAACGGAGAAAACGCGGCAGGCGGATTCGGAATTACCGAAAACATCAGCAAAAAGTTTCACGCGTATGGTGCGGATGTGATTACCACCGGAAATCATGTGTGGGATCAGAAAGAGGCAATGCCTTTTATCATGTCCGGAGATCGAATCCTTCGACCCGCCAATTTCCCGCCTGGCACCGGCGGAAGAGGATCTGGTGTATTCCAATCCAGGAATGGCACACCCGTCGGCGTGATTTGTATCCAGGGGCGCATCAACATGAAACCTCTGGATTGCCCATTCAGGCTGGGAGAGGAACTGGCAGCAGAACTTCAAAAAGAGACCCGGGTCATTCTGGTGGATTTCCACGCCGAAGCCACCTCCGAAAAAATCGCATACGGCTGGTTCCTCGACGGCAAAGTCAGCGCGGTATTTGGAACCCATACACACGTACAAACCGCCGACGAATCCATTCTCCCTGGGGGTACGGCTTACATTACAGACGCGGGTATGACCGGGCCGCACGATTCCGTAATTGGCGCACGGAAAGAACCTGCGATTCGGAGATTCGTAGATCAAATGCCTGTTCGATTCGAGCCCGCCAGCGACAATGTCAAACTTTGTGGGATGCTGGTGGAAGTGGATGTCGAATCTGGCAAGGCCACATCCCTCGAACGCCTGCGAATCGATTTGGAGGAGGGGTCGGATTGATCGATCGTCCGTGCACCGTAACCGAAATCACCAGGGCGGTAAAGCAGACCCTGGAGATCGATTTTCCTGCCTTATGGGTTATGGGCGAAATCTCCCAGTATACCCTCCATGCCTCAGGTCATCGATACTTTACATTAAAAGATGAACACAGCCAGCTCCGCTGCGTCATGTGGCGTTCCCAACAGCCGGCCTTCGATCCCGAAGCCGGCGTTGAAGCGCTTGCGCAGGGTAGACTTACGGTTTATGAGCGTAGCGGAAATTACCAGCTCAATGTCACCAAGCTGCTCCCGGTGGGTGTGGGGCAGCAGCAGCTGGCGTTCGAGCAGCTCAAGGCCCGGCTTTTTGAGGAGGGCCTGTTCGATGAAGCCAGAAAGCAGGAGCTCCCGGCTTACCCCACCACGATCGGGGTCGTCACCTCACGATCGGGCGCAGCCATCCGGGATATCATCAATGTGCTTAAGCGCCGATTCTCAGCGGTCCGGGTGGTCCTGCGTCCCGCACTTGTCCAGGGTGAGGAGGCAGTGGAGGATATCGCCTGCGGCATCGAGGAATTGAATGCATTCGGTCAGGCCGATGTGCTGATCATAGGACGTGGAGGCGGTTCGGCCGAAGACCTCGCGGCATTCAATTCCGAACGGGTCGCCCGCGCCATTTCAGATTCTCGGATCCCGGTGATATCGGCTGTGGGGCACGAAATCGATACCACACTGGCAGATTTGGCTGCCGATTGTAGAGCGCCCACACCTTCTGCTGCCGCTGAACTGGCGGTAAGAGATTCGCTGGAACTCAAGGATAGGATTTCAGACCTCCGGCAGCGTGCACACGAGGCCATCCGGCGATTGCTGAACGAAAATAGTGAAATTCTCGAGGGCTATCAGGACAGTTATGGCCTGCGTCGAGTCGAAGACCTTGTCTTGCAGAATATGCAGCACGTGGATGAACTGCAGCGTAGCTTGCAATCCGCCCTTCGGCAGAATTGGGATTCAAAGGTTTCTGCTTACTTGCAGGTAACTGGAAAACTCGGTACCCTGAGCCCGTTGTCTGTGCTCTCCAGAGGATACAGTCTTACCCAACGCCTGTCGGACGGTCGAATCATCCAGAATGCTGCGCAACTTGAAACAGGCGAGCAACTCAGAGTTCGCCTGGCCAGGGGAGAAACCATTTGTACGGTAGATCAGATCGTTCCCGAAACCCCTCGATCGGATTGAGGATTCCATGACCGAATCGACTGAAGAGAACCAGACGTTTGAAGAAGCATTGAAAAAACTCGAAACTGCGGTGGAAAGTCTTGAGGAGGGAGACCTCCCCCTGGACCGGGCACTGCAGCTCTTCGAAGAAGGTCTGAAGGCATCGGACCAATGTCGAACCAGACTGGACCAGGCCAGACAGCGTGTTCAGGTCCTGGTTGCCGAAAGTGGCAGCGACTTCCAGCTAACGGATCTCGATCCCGATGAGGAAGCCGAGTAACATCAGTACAGCTTGTCGTGCGCTTCGAATCTGAGTATTTTAGGCAGACGAATGGGCTGGAGGCTGGGTAGATTCTCCCCTCCCCACTTTGGTTTAAGTGGTGATTTCAGGAGCCGGACCTGCAGTCCTGAACCTTTTTGATTGGGATGACAATGCACCGTATCGGTATTATCGCCAATCCAGTCAAACAAGGCATTGCCTTTACGGTTGAGCAGTTCGTCAATCAGGCCGTTGCACAGGGAATGGTCGTCTGCCTGGAAGAAGATCTCAGGACAGCCTGCAAAGGTAAGGATGTCAATTTCCGTCCAGCGGACGAAATTCCCGCACACTGTGATATCGTCGTAGCCCTGGGTGGAGATGGCACCATACTCAGGGCAGCGCGCACGGTGCGTGCTTCCCAAATCCCGATCCTTGGCGTGAATCTGGGCCGGCTGGGGTTCCTGGCGGGCGCTGCTCCCGAGGAGCTTGAGAAGAGCATCTTGCGGCTCAAAAGCGGAGAGTATCAAGTCGAAGAACGCCTGGGACTCGAAGCCGAGCTAGATGGAAAAAACGTTTTCGCGCTGAACGAATTTGTGATCGAAAAAGGTGTGCTGGCGCGAATGGTTCAGGTCAAAACCTGGATATCAGACACGCCCATCAGCTCATTTTTTGGCAATGGTCTGATCGTCGCCACCCCCACAGGTTCCACAAGCTATAACCTCTCTGCCGGCGGCCCTATTCTACATCCGAGCATTGAAGCTTTCATTGCTACGCCGATCTGCCCGCATTCTTTGACCCTGCGTCCTGTGGTAGTACCCAGCAATCAGTCTATCACCGTTCAGGTCGTTGCGGAACATACGGACATCATGGTAACCGCCGACGGGCAGACCCTGTCCCCATTGGCACCGGAGAGCAAACTGGTCATCCGACGCGCACCATACCCTACTCGTCTGATAAACCTCGAAGGAATTCCCTTCTACCAGCTGCTGCGCCAAAAGCTGGATTGGAGCATGGACAGACGTGATCCACAGGAGTAATATGCGGTGCTTTGCAGACTGCACGTTGTCAACTACGCCCTCATAGACGATGTCGAAATCGAGTTCGGGTCCGGCCTGAATATCATCACTGGAGAAACCGGAGCCGGTAAATCCATACTCATCGGTGCACTCGGGCTCGTTCTGGGAGTCCGGGCAAATCCGGACGTCATCCGCACAGGGGAAGAAAGATGCATGGTAGAAGCCATCTTCCAACTGCACCAGGGGCATCCATGCCTGGAACTCCTGCACGAGATGGGGATACACGGTGACGAAGGAGAGCTCATTCTTCGCAGGGAAGTATTGTCCGAAGGACGGAGTCGGTGTTACGCAAACAGTATTGCAATACCGGTTCGCAGTCTCCAGAGTCTCGGCAAATCGCTGGTGGATCTGCACGGGCAGCACGACCAGCAATCCCTTTTGGACGTGGATCGGCACATCGATTTTATCGATGGTTTTGGGGAGTTGGTGGAATTGCGCAAGGCGGTTGGCGTTGCCCATCGCCGTATCGTCGATCTGAAAGGCCGGCTGGGCAAGCAGGAAAACGAAGCGCGGCGACTGCGCGAAAAGCGTGAGCTCCTGGAATTTCAGGTCGACGAGATCAACACCGCAGCCCCCGAGCCATTGGAGGATCAGCGTCTGTCTCAGGAGCTATCGCTGCTGACAAACGCCGAGCGACTTATCGAGTGTGCGGTCCAGCTCGAGAACATACTGTATCAAGGTGAAGATTCGGTTGTCGATCGCCTGGGTTCCGCGGCTCGCTGGTTGGAAGATGCCGCCAGAATGGACGATTCCTTGTCTCCTCGGGCAAGTGATTTGGATGCCCAGCGATATGGTATAGAAGAACTTGCCAGATTTTTCACCGACTACGCTCAGAAAGTGGAACACAATCCACAGCGTATGGCGGAAGTCGAAGAAAGATTGGAACAATTGCAGCACCTGATGAAGAAATATGGGAACACGCTCGAAGAGGTTCTTGCCTACAGAGACAACGCGATTTCTGAATTAAAGCAATCGGAGCAGGTGGATGATTCGATCGGAGAAATCAGTTCCGAGATTGAATCCATTACCGACACGTTTTCCCAGTTGTGTAACAAACTTTCCCGCGGCCGAAAAAAAGTAGCCTCGACGTTGACGACCGAAATCCAGAAGACCTTGAAGATCCTGGGAATGCCTGATGTGAAATTTCAGGTGGCATTTGCAGAGAAAGAAAGTGACGAAGGATTGGTGGTCCGAGAAGGAAGGCGGATTACGGCGGGTTCCCGCGGAGCGGAAGAGGCCGAATTTCATATTTCCACCAATCCCGGCGAGAGTCTTCGTCCACTCGCCAGAGTAGCTTCGGGAGGCGAAATCTCGCGAATCATGCTTGCTATGAAAACTGTTCTGGCGGAAACACATTCCGTTCAGGTATTGATTTTTGACGAAATCGATATCGGCATCTCGGGTCGAATAGCGGAGGTGGTCGGAAAAAAGCTGAAGGCACTGTCCGAGGTCCACCAGACGATATCCATAACGCATCTACCCCAGATAGCCAAAATGGCGGACATTCACTTCTCAGTGAGAAAATCTGTACACAAGGGCAGAACCGCTACGAAGGTGGTCCAGCTCTCGGGTGAGGCCCGCACTGAGGAACTTGCAAAACTGCTCGGCGGAGAAAAGATCTCCAAACTCACCCTCCAGCACGCCAGAGAAATGCTGAGCCAGAATTGAACACGTTAACGCGAATAATTTAAAGGTGATCCAGGTGGCAGGAATTATTCCCTCAGAATTGCAGGAAATACGTAAGAAAGTGGAATCCGGTCAGCGGCTTTCTTTTGAAGACGGGATGACGCTTTATACCACACCCAACCTAAATGCGGTTGGCTATCTGGCCAATATCGTACGCGAAAAAATGTGCGGCAATGTGGCCTGGTATGTCCGCAATCAGCACATCAATTATACCAATGTGTGCAACAAACTCTGCAAGTTCTGCTCCTTCTACGTGCCGCCTAAAGACGATAGGGGTTACGTCCTCTCCCCCGAGGATGTCCAGGCGCGTGTCAGGGAACATCTGCACATACCCATATCCGAAATCCATATGGTGGCTGGCATCAACCCGAAACTGCCCTATTCCTACTACCTCGATATTGTCCGCGCGGTCAAGGAGATCCGTCCTGAGGTAGCTGTGAAGGCCTTCACGGCAATCGAATGGGTTCAAATCGCCAGAGCAGCAAAGAAAAGCCTCCGCGAAGTCATGATCGAACTGAAGGAGGCAGGGGTCTCCTCCATACCTGGGGGCGGCGCCGAAGTATTCAGCGATCGAGTCCGGGATGATCTGTTCTGGACAAAGGCGGATTCGGATGAATGGATGGAAGTCGCCAGAACCGCCCACGAAGTGGGTCTACCCACGAATGCCACCATGCTCTATGGACATATCGAGAATTCGCAGGAAAAGGTAGAGCACCTGATCAGCCTCAGAGAGCTGCAGGACACCACCGGTGGGTTCCTCACCTATATACCGCTGTCATTTCACCCTGAGCGCACAGAAATCGATACCCTTCCCGGACCCACGGGCGAAGCAGATTTGAGGGAGATCGCTGTGGGCCGCTTGATGCTCGACAATTTTCCGCACATCAAGACCTTCTGGATCATGAACACCATCGAGATCTCGCAGGTCGCCTTGTGGTATGGGGCCGACGATATGGACGGAACCATCCAGGAGTACGAAATTACGCGCAGATCCTACGAAGAAACTCGGCAAGTCCTGACACGGAAGCAACTCGTCGATCGCATTGTCGAATCCGGAAGAGATCCTGTTGAACGGGACAATCTTTACAGGGTACTGTCTACCGAAAGAGAGATTGTAGAGGAAGTGCCCGTTGGAATTCCGGGTGAACTTCCGGTGGTTTCATGAAATTACGTAAACAGAAAAAGTGGAGTCTGAACCAGTGATCGACGACATCACCGAAAAAATCCAGAGTGGCATCAGAATAGATGTGAATGAAGCCCTGCGGCTTATGTCCCATCCAAATGTTGCCGAACTTGGTCTCCTCGCCGACATGGTCCGCCGGAGCAAGCATCCGGAAGACATCGTGACATACAACGTTGGCAGGAACATCAATTACACAAACGTCTGCTGGGTTCGGTGCGATTTCTGCGCGTTCTACCGTGCGCCTGGATCCACCGAGGGCTACGTCCTCCCCCACGAAGAGATCTTTGAAAAAATCGACGAACTGGTTTCTGTTGGAGGCGAGGCACCCAAATCGAATGAGATCCTGATGCAGGGAGGTTTGAACCCGAAACTGCGCATTGATTATTACGAGGACCTCCTGTCGGGTATCCGAGAGCGGTATCCGTCGATCCACCAGCATTGCCTGTCGGCAACCGAAATCATTTATATCGCCCACATCTCCAGACTGACCCTCGAAGAATGCGTGAAACGTCTCAGAAATGCCGGGTTGGACTCCATCCCGGGGGCAGGTGCGGAAATTCTCTCGGATGAGGTCCGGGATGTCATTGGT
>CAVOEZ010000153.1:0-8177 GCA_963694355.1 Latescibacteria bacterium UBA2968
CAAAAGGAGGCTTCAGCAGTTCAATCTCGTCTGCCTGGCAGCGTTTTTCGATTGCTTCCAACAATCGTGTAGGGAGCTCTCCAACCGCCAACCGATTTCCCGCTGTTTCCTTCAGCACGCCAATGATCGCTTCCGCTGCAAGAGTCACATCCTCGACCAGATGAACATGACCTGAGAGGGTTTCGTATTTTGTTTTGAACTGCTCTACCAGAGTTTCGGTCATACCTTAAAAAAATCCTTTCGAATGCGTAGTCCCGTTCTGTAAAGTGCGAACTAAAACTAACCCTTCTGCTGCTCCGAATCAAGCCTATATTCAGAATTCCACTCAATGCCATTTACCATCCAGTTCTCTCTTGTCCGCCGGGATGTGAAGGGTGTATATTTGCTCATCGATCAGGCATTGCAAGATCATAAAGCATACCAATGAAACAGTTTCCTGGAGCGTTTGAAAATGGACGAAAAAACAAAGGTGGTGCAAGTCGGAATGGGCCCATTGGGTCAAATGATCAGTCCTCATCTTTCGGAACGGGGGCACATTGAAATTTGTGCTGCAGCCGATATTAATCCGGAAATGGAAGGGGTTACCCTCGCCAAGCTGTGCGGCATCACTTCAGGTGTTTCCATTACCTGTGATCTGGCAGCCGCTCTTTCGAAACAGCCAGATGTGGCGGTTATTACGACCGTTTCAGCAATCGAGGCCATCCTCCCACTCATCGAGGAAGTGGTTTCACGAGGCATTCATGTGGTGTCAACGTGTGAGGAACTTTCCTACCCATGGATCGCACATCCCGAAGCCGCATCACATATAGACCAGTTGGCCCGGGACAACAACGTCACGGTTCTTGGAACCGGAGTAAATCCGGGGTTTCTGATGGATTTTCTGCCGGTCGCTACCACTGCAGTGTGTCGAGAGGTCAAACACATACTTGTAGAGCGGATCCAGGACGCCTCCTTCAGGAGACTCCCTTTTCGTCAGAAGATTGGCGCCGGTCTTAAGGAATCAGAATTCCGTGATCTTACAGCGCAGGGCAAGATCAGGCACGTTGGACTTACCGAATCCATGCATATGATTGCGTCAAAGCTGGGATGGCACCTGGATCACACGGAAGACACTGTGCAGCCTGTCATTGCCACAGAACGGGTCAGCGGAGCGGGCTGGGCAATTGAAGAAGGATATGCTACGGGTGTCAACCAGATCGGGAAAGGAATTGCGGGGGACAAGGAGGTCCTGCGCCTTGTATTCCGGGCGTGTGTGGGTGAATCGGATCCACGGGACAGGGTAAAAATAGAGGGTACTCCTGAAGTCGATCTTACAATCGGGGGCGGCGTAAATGGCGATGTCGCCACCTGCGCGATTGTCACCAACGCAGTCTCAGCCGTTCGGGGTGCGCTTCCGGGGCTGCGTACTATGGCGGATATCTCCCCTCTCTCCTGTATCAACTGAGCGATCGGACACGATCGCTCGTATGCCGGACGACACAAGGTAGCAACCTGTGTCATTTCGGGAATCGTATGGCAGCACGAGATCAGCATATTTCCGGCTGGCAGCCGTGTGAACCTCGAAATTTGGAATCACGTCTCTGCGATACCATGCCGTAGCCTGTTCGAGCGTCATGTTGCCCCTGGACGTATCTCTGAGCATACGCCTGAGTACTCGCTCGTGAGGATCCACATCTAAGTACAGCTTCCAATCCATGAGTTTGCGTAACGCCAGGTGAGTAAAAACCAGATGTCCTTCTACGATCAACAAAGGGCCGGGTCGGATTTTGCGAACTGCGATCTGTCCGGCGAACGCGCTTGTTCCTGACACGGGTTCCTCAACTGTTCGTCCGGCTCTGAGGTTCTCCACATTGGTAACCAGTGCATCCCAGACTACTGCAGAGGGATGGTTCGAGGTCCGCACACGCGCTCTGTCATCGACCGGATAGTCCATCCAATCTCGAAAGTAACGATCCTGATTTATAACTTCAGGCTCGAGATCTGACAGGGAGTCGGCGAGCGATCGGGAAAATGTGGATTTACCGGAGGCCGATCCACCGCATATTCCAATAACGACCAAGGTCATCCTCTCCTTGAATTCAATTTCATGCCCAGGGATTCGATTTGATGTCAGTTTTCTTCACAGAAGGAACTGTAAGCCCAATAGAAACGCAATGCAATTTTTGTTGACAGACAGGAACATAGAAGCTAAGTTCCGGATCGCATAAGCGTCTGATTCATATGTAGTTTTCCGGAATATTACAACCCACTGAGAGCCCAAAAGGAGAACGTACAAAAATGCCAGCCTGTCGTTTAGGTGCCCACACATTCATCTTTCAGCAGTACGGCTTCGATCCGGTCACGCAGCTGGGAAAAATACTTACGGCGGTGGCCGAATCCGGGTTTGATGCGGTGGAACTGACGAACAGTTCGCTAGGGGGAGAGTCCTACAAGTCCCAGGTTCGAAGTGCCTTGAACAGTACAGGCCTGGATCTGATCGGCGCGTCTCATGGGATGCCTCTGTGGAACGTATCCGAGTATGAGCGCAATTTCGAAATCCTGGACGAGTACAGTGATCGCCTGTCGAGCATGGGCGAGAATCTGAAATGCGGAATGAGCTGCAACGGGAAGGATTTTGCCAAGAGATCCAGTGCTGAAAACGACCACCTCATCAGTGCATGGATCGAAGTGTCGGAAATGTTCCGATCGAAGGACCTGGAACTGAATTATCACAACCATGGCGAGTCACCCAAGGACATTGAGTTTGTCCTCGAGAATGTACCGGAAGACACCTTGTTGATGGGCCCGGATCTGGATTGGCTTAGAGTTGGCGGAACGGATCCGGATGCCTTTCTCAGAGAGCACTCCGATCGCATTTCTCTGATTCACATTCGCGACTACCACCTCGGAGGCGACAGAACACAAGCCCTTGGCGAAGGCGAGGTGGATTTTTCCAAGCTGGGCAAGTTACTGGAAGAAATAGAATTTGAAGGAGACCTGGTGGTGGAACTTGCTCTCCCTTCGGGAACCCGCCCGGACCGCCCGATTGTCGAACTGCTCCAAACCTCAAGAGAGCATATCAGATCTTGTATGGGTCTGTGAACGAACATCTTGCGAGATTCCTTCCACAACTGTTGCAAAATAACCACACATGTGTTATTCTTTCACATAAGCCATCCTTTGATTCACGGATCGAACTATCAATACAACTATTTATAAATAAATATTTTATGTGCGTTATTGATGCACAACGTTCGTATCACCGACACGGGTACGGTTCTTGCCTGAACTGAAAGCATCACGGTCAAATTTCGACTTTCAGCGAGGTAATGCATGGACCTTCTTACGATCCGGATTCTCCTCTTCACCCTTTCCCTGCTCAGCACATTCCCCTTGCTGGCTGGAAATGGGACCGGATACGTAATTGAACGTATTGAAGTGAGGGGTAACGAAAAGACAAAAGTCGAGTTCATAATCCGTTCACTGCCTTTACGCCAGGGAGACCGGATCACGCCCGGTGGAATGGATGCCAGCAGGGAATCCCTTTACCGCACGCGCCTGTTTAGAACCGTGCACGTTGCTTCCAAACCTGGTACTGAAAAAGGCCAGGCAGTCCTGGTAGTCTTTGTAGACGAAAAGAGATTTGGGGACATCGGCGCGAGTTTCGAATACACGGAATTGGATGGCTTTGGCCTTGCCGTGGACGCCTTTCACGCCAACCTATGGGGCGAGGGTAAGACGGTAGGATCCGAGTTTTTGCATGGAGAGAGACTTGAGTCGTGGGGATTCTACTACTCCGATCCCTGGCTGACGAATTCTGGACTCTCTCTGCATTTGCAGACTTCTGTTTCTTCATCAGACAGGGACCTTTATCCAAACAGAAGGCTCGATGCCAGTGGAACATACGATCTGTCGCGGACAGGCGGGTCCATTGGCGTTGGGCAAACTATTGGCAAGAGCTACCGTCTGATCTACCGTTATACCTATGACGAAGTCCAGATCGGTAGTTTCGTCGCGCCCACCATCCGAGTGGGTAGTGTCAATTTTGAGCAGGAAGTCCAATCTTCAGTGGGCAGAGAACCTGTAGCCTATCTCGGTCTTGATTTTCACCATCAACCCAAGGGCGTGGCGTGGGGCAGTAGCCCTGGACTGGACCTCCGGATCCAGGCAGATTACTCGTCCACGGTCATTGGATCCAAGTCGAATTTCTTGAGGTTACAAACGCAAATCTACCGGCACTTTCAGGCTCTGCCCGGACAGATATTTTCAGTTGGTGCGCGAGCCGGAACCATTGTTGGCACTCCTCCATTCTATGAACGCTTCTTACTGGAAGGTTCTAATCAACTGCGGGGGTTCGAACCCCGAGGGTTTGGCTCCGAGGGCGGCAGCAAGTTTGTTTCCACGGAGGCCATCTATTCAATAACGATGAAACCGGTGGGCAGACTGTATGTGTTTGGCGAATGGGCTGCAATCAGAAGAACACGCAACCAGATCGACAAGACTGGATCAGACGGAACGATCGGAATTGGTATCCTCTTGTTCCACAGAGTGGATCTGAGCTTCGGGATCGGAACCGGTACCCTCATTGTCAAGTCACACAGGTTTGGCGGCATAAACGTTGGGCTATAGATGGGAGGTCGGGAGATCCAGATGCGCCGCAAGACAGGCATACGGGTGGCAATCCGGCAGAGTTGGTTCTTCTGGCTTTGCCTCCTTTTTTTTATGTCCGTTCCAGTCCATTCTCAGACCGAGAGAGTAGTCATAGATAACCACAGACTCTATACAGCTGGTGATTCTCTCAATCTAGCAGTTGAGCTTGATTCACTGTTCTCCCGGAGGGCGTTAGACGCGATCGAATCAGGAATGATCACATCGGTTGTTTACGAATTTAGGATCAACCGCCAGAACAATTCCAGATTTCTGGATCACTCGGTACTTATGCGCCTGGAACACGATATTTGGGAAGGTCAATACCTTGTGATCAGGCAGAGCAACACCCCGGATACACTCAAGACCAACCAATTCTCGATCGCGGAAACATATTGTTCCAAAATTTCGAATATCTCGCTTGGGCCACTGCCCGCTCAACCTGTGAATCTGTATTTACAAATGAGAATCGCAGTAAATCCAATTTCCCTGGAGCAGGAACGCAGAACAAGAAACTGGCTCAATGTCTTGCAGGAAGGCAGCCTGTTGGAGCTGTTCATTACTTTGGACAGACCAGCAGACCGTACGAAGTGGATCGAAATTGAACGCTTCAACACCGGAGATTTGAGATGAGATCTCTGTCGATCAGATGGCGATTCATCCTTGCTTTGATGTCCTTATCGCTTGCAACGACAGCCTCGTTGACTTTGATCGCACAATACTTCCTGGAATCAAGCCTCGATGCACAAAGTGGTATGCGAGACCGTACAGGACAGACCCTTGCAGACGCGCTTTCCCTGGCCAAGGAAAACTATGCTTCTCGCAAAGAGGCACTGATGAATATTGGGATGGAACTTTTCGATTCAACAGTACTTTCCGATTCCTACCGTAATAACAGCGTAGAGCCGATCCACCTTTTCCTGGTTGAGAGAAAACTCCCCGTTCACAGTCAGGAATTCTTGAACTTGGATGCGCTTGCCAGCGCCGATCTGAGCCAGTATCTAGAATCTAGGCCAATCGTATTCAAGCACCCCGGCGTGGCCAATCTGCTTCAACTCCTGGTTCCGGTGCGGGACAACGGAGAAACCATTGGAGTCCTTGTTGCCACGACTCCCCTGGACGAGCTGCTGCGCCTGGAAGAAGCCGCCCAGGCGTTGCAATACTTCGACATGATTGAAACCGACCTTAGGGAGAAATTCAATCTGGCATTTCTCATCACAGCTGCCGGACTACTGTTGCTTTCCTGCATTGTCGGAATCCGTACCGGATTTGGGGTCACCAATTCCCTGACCGAGCTCGTAAAGGGCACAACTGAACTTGCGAGAGACAATCTGGATTACAGAATACCTACAGGTCGTGAGGATGAAATTGGCAAACTGATCAATTCGTTCAACCAGATGGCGGAAGATCTGAAACAGAACAGAAGGTTGCGGGTCGAGGCAGAGAAAATAGCCGCCTGGAGAGAAATTGCCCGTAGACTCGCGCATGAAATCAAAAATCCCCTCACACCCATCCAACTCACTGTCCAGCAGATGAGGGACAAGTACACCGGATCGGATGCAGCCTACAAGAAACTGGTTTCCGACTGCACAGAAATAGTGACCGAGGAAGTCGAGAGCCTTAGAATCCTGGTACAGGAATTCGCAGAATTCGCAAGGATGCCTTCACTGTCTCTTGGCAGGCAGGACTTGAATCAGATACTGCAAGATGTTACTCGGCTGTACCCTGAATCTAAAATACAATTGGAATTGAACCCGGACTTACCTGAACTGGACCTGGACAATGAACAGATGCGCAGGGTATTGATTAACCTTGTGGAAAACGGACTGGAGGCTGCGGGAGATTCAGGGGTGATCAGTATCCACTCACGGATTCAGGATAGGACAGTGGTCCTGGTTATCGGAGACAATGGAAGCGGTGTTCCGGACACCGACCGCGACCGGATTTTTCAACCCTATGTGTCTTCCAAGAGCAGCGGAATGGGCCTTGGACTGGCCGTGGTGAGAAGCATAGTAGAAAACCACCGAGGCACCATAAGTGTAGCGGATGGTCCAGATGGCGGCGCACAATTCGAAATAGCTTTCCCGATCCCTGATGGCAGTGTAGATAAAGCGGAGGTAAGCACATGACTGGTCAGAGAATCCTTGTGGTGGATGATGAACGCAATATTCGCCGCTCACTTGAGATGATCTTGACAGGTGAAGGATATGAGGTGATCTGTGTCCCATCGGGCAGGGAGGCCATCGAAACCATCAAGGATGACAAACCACACGTTGTTCTACTGGACATCGTGCTCCCGGGAATGAACGGAATCGAAGTCCTCCGGAGCGTCCGGGAATCAAATCCCGATTTATCAGTGATCATGATCTCCGGACACGGCACGGTTCAGGACGCTGTGATGGCCACCAAGCTTGGAGCTTATGACTTTCTGGAAAAACCCCTGTCTCGAGAGAAAGTTTTGCTGACGGTGGCGCATGCACTGGAAAATGTGGTACTTTCAATTGAAAACAAATCACTCAGACGTAAAATCGAATCAAAATTTGAAATGGTTGGTCAAAGCAAGGCGATTGGCGCAATAAGGGAGCAGATTGAAAAGGTAGCGCCAACCAACGGCAGAGTACTGATCCTTGGTGAAAGTGGAACAGGAAAAGAATTGATTGCCCGAGACATGCACAGGAACAGCAAGCGGAATTCCGGAGCCTTCATAAAGGTCAATTGTGCAGCGATTCCCGAAGAACTGATCGAAAGCGAATTGTTCGGAAGCGACAGAGGCGCGTTTACCGGCGCCGTTAAAACGCGCGACGGAAAATTTCTGCAGGCGGATCAGGGCACTTTGCTGCTGGATGAAATTGGAGACATGAGTCAAAGTGTCCAGGCAAAAGTGCTCCGGGCGCTTGAGCAGGGAGAATTTGAAAGAGTGGGTGGATCGGAAACCATCAAGGTGGACGTTCGTGTGATAGCCGCAACCAACAAGGACTTGCAAAAGCTCGTGCAGGACGGAGAATTCAGAGAGGATCTGTTTTTCAGATTGAATGTAGTGCCTCTTGTCGCGCCACCACTTCGCCAGCGAAAAGACGATGTCCCCGTTCTTGCCGAGCACTTTCTGAAGCAATATGCTGAGGAAAATGACTTCCTGCCGAAACAGTTGTCGCCGGACGCACTCGAGATACTCTGCAAATATGACTGGCCTGGAAACATCAGGGAACTCAAAAATCTCGTTGAACGTTTATCGATCATGGTCTCCGCGGACACAATCACCGTAAATGACCTACCTGAGATGACCGGGTCTAAACTCACGCGTCATCAAGATGGACCCGCCGTTCCATGTCTCGATTCTGGACAAACACTTCGGGAAGTTCGCGAAACAGTCGAACAGGGATACATATTAGAGGCTCTTAAGGCCTATGACTGGAATGTGACGCAGGCAGCTCGAGTGCTGGGCATTGAGCGTACAAATCTGCACAAGAAAATAAAGTATTACCAGATCGAGCGATGAGGAGGACCACGAATCACCATCGCCCGACCTTTTCGCTTATAGAAGGCTTATACCC
>CAVOEZ010000154.1:0-8174 GCA_963694355.1 Latescibacteria bacterium UBA2968
CCACCATTCGATGCTTTCGTCGGACCATTCCAGCCGCCGTTCCCGGTGTCGCATTCCTTTCCGGAGGCCAGAGCCCGGAACTCTCAACAGCGCACCTGAACGCAATGAACGCGATGGGCGATCACCCCTGGGAAGTCAGTTTTTCTTACGGGAGGGCGTTACAGGATCCTGCGAGGGCCGTCTGGAAGGGTGCGGCGGTCAACAGGGAGAAAGCGCAGGAGGTGTTTCACCACCGGGCGAAGTGCAACGGCGCAGCGCGTTTCGGGAAGTACACGCAAGAAATGGAATCTTTCCAGATCGGCTAAAAGATGCGATCTTCAGATGCGAAAAGTTTACGGAGGTAACCTCAAGCGAACTTTACAGACTGGGCTGACTTGATTCTGCCTGGTCTGTTTCATTCTTTACAATGCCAACCTATGGATGAGCCGAAGCGTCAACGCATCGATGAGTTCCTTTCGAAACTTCGCTTATGGCCGACTGCGGTGTGGCATTGGCTGAGGCTCCACCGGTCGAAAAAAGCGATCCTCCTCCTCGGCGCAATCTGTGCCCTAACGGCCATAATTGGGTTGTGTACGTATGCCGAGTATCGGACGAATCTGGGTGCGAAAGCGCTGGGTGACCTGCTGGCAGCCAGCAACTCACGGAGACATCGGGCAGGGAGTTTGTGGGGACGTGTTGCCGCCAGGGAAATCGTTAAACAGTCTTTGGATACGCTTGAAATATTGGAAGCAAGGAGCGCACTTCCGGCTGCTGTAACTTTGGCAAGGTTCGAGATCGACAGGGTACCAAAAGAAGGAATCCCGGCGTTTCTTGCCGTCTGGCGAACGCCGCTCGGTCCGGATGATCGCCGGACGATGCCTGAGATAACGGAAAGTCTGCGGATTTACAGGCAAACGCTTGCCCTGCTGAAGGTGTGGCAGCTTCCAGATGTCAGGTATCTGACCGCAGCAAGAGATCAGATCAGCGCGCTGTATCGCCAAACCGGTGAATTCGATTGGGCTGACGATGACAGCTTGCGCGCCGGAGAGGCAGACACGGTTCGCTCGGCCGTGCAAGGCGAACTTTCCAGGGTGTTCATAGATCAGCTCAAAGCAGAGGAACGAGAGCGCTTGCTGGACGCATATTTAGCCGGGGAGATCTCTCAGGTGATTTTGCAGCGAGGCGCCGGCGTTTACCACGGCGAAATCAGCTTCGTGGATCCAGCTGTGCCCCCAATCGCATTCGAGATTTCCCCCGGCGAGGTTGGAGATGCACTGGGGCTTGTCAGCCGGGAGGCCGGGGATGAGCGGTAACTGGAAAGCATACCGCAGAATCTTTCTGGTATTCTGCATCGATGTGATGTTCCTCATTCCTTTGATCGCGGTGGTCTGGGTATTCACCGACCTCCCTCGAATCCCAAGAGATCTGGATATCCTCTCCAAGCAAACAGGGGTCAATATCTATGCAGATTCCGGGGAACTGCTCTACACATTGAACAAGAGTGTTGAACAGGTCTCACTGCAGCAGATCAGCCCCTGGTTCGTGCAGGCCGTTATTGCAACGGAAGACCTGGACTTCTTCAGACATCACGGCGTTAGTCTCAAGGGTATCGTGGGCGCAGTGGCAGACAATATTCGTCATCTTCGCAAAGCACGTGGCGGGAGTACGATCACCCAGCAGATCGTGAAAAACACGCTGCTCACAAGGGAAAAAACGTTCACACGAAAAATCAAGGAAGCCTTGCTTGCCCTGCAGCTGGAATCCATGTTCAAGCGGCAATATGCACAGAAGGCAAAAGACAAACTCCTCGAAGTATATGTGAACGGAAGTTTCTTTGGCACCAATGCATATGGCGTGGAGGATGCAGCCCAGGTCTATTTTGGTAAATCCGCTGCAAACCTGACCTTGAGAGAATCCGCAGTTCTGGCGGGACTGCCAAATGCCCCGAGCGCCCTGAATCCACTCCGGCATGAAAGGCAGAAAGTCTCGGCCCGAACCCAACACGTATTGAATAGAATGCGCCAGGCGGGTTTTATCACAGACCAGGAGTTTCGCGGGGCTTTGAGAGATTCCCTCGTATTTCACGGTCAAAGACGCACGCAGAACAGAACGCCCTATTTTGTGGAAACCATCAAGGAGGAAGTTGCACAACGCTGGGGCAGATCTGCCCTCAGCTTCGGGGCACTGAATATCCGTACGACACTCGACTTCGACATGCAGCAGGCAGCAGACAAGGCGATTACCAACGGGTTGTCCAATCTGGACAGGAGGTTGGGGTTCAAACCGTATGAAAAGGCCCCAAGATCTGCAAGGGAAGGATATGTCCAGGGTGCACTGATTTGTCTGGATCCGGAGACTGGGTATGTGAAGGCGATGGTAGGAGGCCGTGACATTTTTGTAAGTTACTATAACAGGGCCACCACAGCGCGGAGACAGCCGGGTTCCGGATTTAAACCCATTGTATATCTGGCAGGGATTGCCTCGAGACAGATTTCACCCGTGTCGCTCTTTTTGGATGAGCCGAAGACCTATCGCGTCAACGGCCGAAACTGGACACCCAGGAATTTCAAGGACCAGTATCTGGGGCAGACCACGGCCGCGTGGGCGCTCACAAAATCGGCAAATTCAACGAGCGTACAAATTGTTAACCGGATTGGCCCAGCCCGTGTTGTGGAAATGGCCCGAAAGCTGGGTATTGAGAGCAAACTGGGTCCGTATCCAAGCATTGCCCTTGGTGCCAGCGAGGTCACCCTGCTGGAGTTGGCGGCGGCTTACGGGACCATTGCGAACTATGGACTCCGGGTGGAACCCACCTTCGTCAAGTCCATCGAGGAACCGGGCGGGCGAGTGCTCTATCTACACACGGTTCAACCCGTTCCCATGGTAAGTCCCGCTGACGCATATACACTGATCCGCATGATGCAAAACGTCGTTGACCGGGGTACGGGACGTGCACTCCGAAGGTTGGGATACCACGCGCCCGTAGCGGGAAAAACAGGGACAACCAATGAGAACACGGATGCCTGGTTCACGGGGTTCACACCAGACCTTGTAACAAGTGTCTGGGTGGGCTTCGACAGCAGAAAGGCCGGCAGAAACCTCGTGGGCAGGAAGACACGGCTTCAGGTCACGGGAGGCAGCGGCGCTGCACCTGTCTGGGCTGCATTTATGAAAGTGGTGAATCCGGCAGCTGCAAACCAGGCATTCTGGGTACCGCCCGATGTGAAGATGTTTGAGATCGATACAACCACGGGTGAAGCCATCGATTCCACATCCGCTCCCGATTCCACCAGAGTCACAATTAACATTGCTCTGAATTCCGACACCTTACCAAATACCCTTTCGGACATAGAGACTTTCCGACAGTCTCTTCCAGATACTTCCGTCGGCCTTCAGCAGATCCGTCAACCCTGATGACGCGAGCTCAAGTGGGATCACAGACTGCATATGATTACTTTGCATATTCCTCAGGCGCCAATTGCATCACTTTGACAGCAACCCTCATTGGAGGATTCAGATGAGAAACGCCGCGATTGCCTTTCTTGCCGAGCTGGACAAAGCACTTGCAGATAAAGCACAGTATCCCATCGATGATGGGGAGCGATTCAACTGGAATTACGTCCCCTGTGAACGGAACGGTGTGCCCATCCGGGAAATGTCGAACACACAGATCGAGGCCGCGCACGACCTGATGAAGAGCGTGCTGAGCGAATCGGGTTACACGAAGTCTGCGGCCATCATGGAACTGGAGTCCGTTCTAAAGGCCGTGGAAGGTCGGGAGGCGTCAGACGGGTTCCGAGACCCTCAGGGGTATTTCTTCACCTTGTTCGGTGATGTGAACTCAGGTCCGTGGGGATGGCGAGTGGATGGCCATCATTTGTCTCTCACATTCACGTCAACTACAGAGACGCTCATTTCTACGACCCCATCATTCTGGGGCTCCAACCCGGCCGAAGTACTTTCCGGGCCGAGCAAGGGGCTCAGGCTGCTGAATATGGAAGAAGATCTGGGACGCAGCATGCTGCTGGAACTGGCCCCCTCTCAGAAGCAGCGCGCCGTCTTCTCAGAAGAAGCCCCTAGTGACATCATCACAAAGACCGACAAAGAGGTGCGCATGGGCAAACCCACGGGCTTGCCCTGCACTGACATGTCTCCTGAACAAAGGACCCAGCTCGTGCAGCTGGTTACACACTACACCTCCAATTTCAGGCCGGATCTGGCGGAACACCACCTGAGTCGCGTCGAGAAGGCCGGCATCGAGAATCTCCACTTTGCCTGGGCTGGGAGCGAAGCCAAGAGAGCGCCGCATTACTACAGAATCCAAGGACCCACGCTCCTGATCGAGTATGACAACACCCAGAATGATGCCAATCATATTCATACCGTCCTGCGGGATCTCGAAGAAGATTTCGGCCAGGACATCCTCAGAAGTCACTACGAGGAGAGCCGGCACCCGGCTTAGGATCAAACATGGCGATCCCGAAGGAAGTCAACAGAATTACAGATTCGATCTGGGAGATTCCAGCCTCCTACAAGGATGGGATGCGAGTTCCCGCTCGTATTTACGCCAGTCAAAAATTGATGTCGGAGATGGATGATGGGGTAATCGACCAGGTCACCAATGTGGCCACACTGCCCGGTATCCTGAAATACGCCTTCTGTATGCCGGACGGGCACTGGGGGTATGGCTTTCCGATCGGCGGGGTCGCGCCCATCGATGCGGATCAGGGAGTGATCTCTCCTGGAGGGGTTGGCTTCGACATCAACTGCGGCATGCGCCTGGTGACCACTAACCTCACTTATGATGAGGTGCGCCCCCACCTGAAGAAACTCGTGGACACTTTGTTTTCGCGAGTGCCCGCGGGTGTCGGCAGCACGGGCTTCCTCAAACTGAGTCACGGTGAATTCAGGACCATTGTGGAGCAGGGCGCGGCCTGGTGCGTGGACAACGGCTACGGAAGGGAAGATGACCTAGAAACGACCGAAGAGGACGGTTGTATCGCCGGAGCAGATTCCAGCAAGATCAGTCAGAAGGCGGTGGAACGCGGGTTCAACCAAATCGGGACGCTCGGTTCCGGCAATCACTATCTGGAAATTCAGGTGGCCAAACCCGAACACGTTTACGATGCCGAAACCGCGAAAACCTTCGGCATTACCATTCCAAATCAAGTCGTCATTATGTTCCACTGCGGCAGCAGGGGATTCGGGCACCAGGTAGCCACTGACTATTTGCAGGTATTTCTCAAAGTGATGCAGAAAAAATATGGCATCCAGGTCAGAGATCGAGAGTTGGCGTGCGCACCCTTCAGATCACCTGAGGGGCAGGATTACTACACGGCTATGAAATGCGGCATCAACATGTCCCTGGCAAATCGACAGGTCATTCTCCACAGAATTCGCGAGGTGTTCTCGGATGTGCTCGGCCGGAGTGCAGAAGAGATGGAAATGAATGTCGTGTATGACGTTTCCCATAACACTGCCAAACTGGAACGCCATATGGTTGACGGTAGAGAGCGGGAAGTGCTTGTCCACCGGAAAGGCGCCACGAGAGCGTTCGGACCGCGGATGGATGGTTTGCCCACGCGGTATCTCGATTCTGGGCAGCCGGTAATCATCGGCGGAAGTATGGAAACAGGATCTTATCTGTTGGCCGGCGTCGCGTCCGGGGATCAGACATTCTACTCTACCGCTCACGGAAGCGGGCGGACGATGAGTCGCACAAAAGCCAGAAAACAGTTTCATGGCAAAAAACTTCAGCGCGACATGGAAGACCGGGGCATTTATGTCAAATCAGTCTCTTTCGCGGGACTGGCCGAGGAGGCGGGCGGCGCCTACAAAGATATTGACGAAGTGATCGGCGCAACAGAAGCGGCGGGAATCAGCAGACGTGTGGTGAAATTTCTCCCCATCGGAAATGTAAAGGGCTGATCCATATAGTGACTACCCCAAAGACATCGATGATCCTGATCGCCGGATCGCTCGGCAGCGGAAAGACCACACTGCTTCAGCATCTGGTGACGTGTGCCGACCGGAAAATCGCTATTTTGATGAATGAGTTTGGTGAGATCGCAATCGACAGCAAAATCATTCAAGGCAAACATATCGAGATGACCGAACTGGCCGGCGGGTGTGTCTGCTGTTCCCTGGCTGGAGAGTTCGAAGCGGCGATCGAGGAGATTATTGAAAAGGTCCGCCCGGATCTGATTGCCGTGGAGACAACAGGTGTAGCCGAACCGGATGCGGTGATCTTCGATGTGGAGGAGAGCCTGCCCCAGATCCGGTTGGACAGCGTGATCGTTCTGGCGGATGCCGACGCGATGATCAATTTTCCAGACCTGGGATATGTCACCCGTGCTCAATTCGAAACGGCCGACGTCATTCTGGTAAACAAAGTGGACCTTGTGGGCGAGGACGAACTGGATGAGGTGGAGGAGCGTCTGGACGAAGTAAATCCAGGTGCGGTCATGTTCAGAACTGTCAGGTGTGAACTCCCCACCGACCTGCTCTTCGGGTTCGACAGACCCGCACGGGATGTCTCTCGTCCGCCGCCGCGCGACCACACGGAGAACATTCAGTCCTTCACTTTTACCAGCGAAGAGGTATTCGATCACGACCGATTGACTGCAGTGCTGGAAGACTTGCCCGAATCGGTCTATCGTGCCAAGGGTTTTGTCAGAACCAGGCGGGGCCAGTTTCTGTTCAATGCCGTGGCCGGAAGAGTCAGCTTCGAAGCTTGTAAAGCGAGCCAAACAGATCTCGTATTCATTGGCTATTGCGTCGAAAGTGAGCGCAATGTCGTGATTCAATCATTGAATGACTGCCGTATTCCCTGAGCGAAAATTGCCCTACATATTTCTCGAAGATGTGGCCATTGCAGACGTAGCATTCGAAGCTTGGGGCCTGGACCTGGAGGCGCTGTTTGCTGCGGCTGCCGACGCCACGCTCAATGTCATGGTCAATGACCTGAATTCTGTATCCGCAATTGTGGAACGCAGTGTTTCACTTGAACCCGAACCCATTGACCTGCTCCTGCTGAATTATCTCCAGGAAATTATCTTTTACAAGGATGCCGAGCGGCTGTTACTCCGAACGCGCGATGTGAAGATTTCGGGTCAGGGCGAGTCGTACACAGCGGTGGGGGTGCTTGCAGGCGAGGAACTGGACATGAATCGTCACGATCTTGTGGTTGATGTGAAAGCCGTCACACTCCATCAATTCCGCGTAGAGAAAACGGATCGCGGGTGGGAAGCCTTTGTCATACTGGATATCTGACTATGCGTATGGGCGGCATCGTTCTCTGTGGTGGGGAATCCAGGCGAATGGGCAGCCCCAAGGCCTTGCTTCCTTTCGGGCCTGAAACTATGCTGGAGCGGATCGTGCGAATCCTGGAAGGTTCACTGTCCCCGATGGTGGTGGTGTCGGCGCCGGAACAAAAGATCCCGGATCTTCCTTCCAGTATACGGAGGGTTCAGGATGACATCCCCGGGAGAGGTCCGGTTCAGGGACTGGTATCCGGCCTGGGTGCACTGGAAGCGGAAGTCGATGCCGCGTTCGTCTGTTCGTGTGATCTGCCCCTTCTGACTTCGGATCTGATCGCACATCTTGTTGAACTGGCATTGCCTGGAATGCTTACCATTCCCGAAATCGAAGGCAGGAGACAGCCACTGTGCGCCGTTTACCCGGTGAATGCACTCGGAACCCTCGAGCAGATGCTGGCAGAATCCTGTTTCAGGCTGAGTGCCATTGCCGACCGGGTTCCCGCCAGGGTTATTCAGGAGGACGAATTCCTGTCTGTAGATCCTCAGCTGCACTGCTTCACGAATGTGAACAGCGAAGACACTTACCGGGAAGCGCTGGCACTTGCCGGACTGGGTTGAACGGTTGAGGAAATCACCGGCCTTGTTATATTTGTTTGTTTGATGAATTGGCGCAGACAGAATCTATCAGGAGGGATATCTCATGCAGGAAAACAAGACTGTTATTACCGAGGCAGGAATTCATGATGCGCTGAAGGATCTGACAGGCTGGAAATACGATGCAGAGCTGAAAGAAATCAGCCGGGTCTGGAAATTTGAAAAATTCGTTCCGACCATGGTATTTGTCAGAAAGCTGACGGAAGTGATGGACAGCAAAAACCATCATTCCGATCTGAACCTCGACAGTCGCAGCAAGACACTGGCGGTAACGGTGACCAC
>CAVOEZ010000155.1:0-8174 GCA_963694355.1 Latescibacteria bacterium UBA2968
TCGGGCTAGACATTTTGCCTTCCAGAGCAGAATTGAGCCTCCAGATGGGCGCAACGCAAAGCACAACGGGATCTCCCGAAGAGATCCTTGCCTCGGTCATGGCGTTCACAAGGCAACGGGGTCTGGATGCTGTGTTGATCACGGCGGACACAGAGAACAACGGGCCCGTTGAGCTTGCTGGGGACCTCCTGAGAGAAAAGGGCAGAGTGGTGGTGGTTGGCGCGGTCAAGATGGATATCCCGAGACGCGTTTATTATCAGAAGGAGTTGGATCTGCGCCTATCAAGATCCTACGGCCCCGGACGCTATGACAGGCAGTACGAAGAAAAGGGAATCGACTATCCCTTTGGGTACGTTCGCTGGACTGAAAACAGAAATATGGAGGCGTTTGCCGGCCTGATAGCGAGCGGCAAAGTCGATGTGAAGCAGTTGGTTACTCACCGCTTCTCGATAGAAGACGCGCTGCAGGCCTACGACATGATCTCGGAGAACAAGGAGCCGCATCTTGGTGTTCTCCTGACATACGGGGGATCATCGGATTCGCCCGATAAACGATCCTTGATTCTGCAACCTGCCCGGACGGGCAAAGAGAAATCTGCGAATGAATGTCCGGGAATCAGTTGTGTCGGCGCGGGTAATTTTGCCACCTCGGTTCTGTTGCCAGCTTTGAAGAAGATCCCGGGAGTGAACTTGCGGGGCCTTGCGACCGCTGGAGGAATAAGTGCCAAGAAAGCGGGCGACAAGTTCAAATTTGCCTACTGTACAACGGATATCAGTGAGGTGCTCGGAGATGATGCCACCGATGCGGTGATCATTGCGACTCGTCACAACCTCCACAGCCAGCTCTCGATGCAGGCGCTAGCGTCAGGCAAGCATGTGTTCGTGGAGAAGCCCCTTTCGCTTTCCAGATCCTCTCTAAAGGATCTGATTGGCGCTCTTCAGAAATCCGATCGATTTCTGACCGTTGGCTTCAACCGGCGGTTCTCCCCGTTTGCACGACAGATTCTGGAAGATATAAAGGATCGATCCGATCCCCTGGCTATGTCTTATCGGATCAACGCAGGGGCCGTGCCGGAGGATCACTGGACCAGGGACCCCGTTGAAGGGGGAGGACGCATCCTTGGAGAGATTTGCCATTTCGTGGATCTGATGACATTCTTTTGTGGCGCATTGCCTTTACGCGTTTACGCACATGGAATGGACCTTCCGGGGTCTCAGGTAGAAAATGACACGCTCACTGTAGACCTCAAGTTTCAGGATGGATCGATAGGCACCATTTCCTATTTTGCTAACGGAGATAACAGTTTCAGCAAAGAATATCTGGAGATATTCCAGGGAGGGTCTGTTACAACGCTGGAGGATTTTCGGAAACTCAGAACGATCAAGAACGGCAAGTGCAAGAGGTTCAAGACCTGGCGACAGGACAAGGGTCACGAAGCTGGATTACGGATATTTCTGGAGGCAGTACGCACCGGGAGCGAACCGCCCATCTGTTTGAACGAACTTATTGGTGTAACGCTTACGACGTTTTGTATCCAGGAATCAATGCGAACGGGTCAACCGGTGGACATTCCAGATGCCAGCAGCTTCTATCTCTCAGGTGAATAGGACAGGCAGAAAATACCTCCTGTATTTCCACACCCTCCGCTTCATGCAGTTGCGCCAGATGGCGTACAAGATTCTATTCCATATCAGATACTTCCTGTACGGATGTTTCCCGAATATCACCTCGCGAATCTATTTCCCTCGCCATAATAATTTCGAGTCAGCACCTCCGATATTCTTGACGCGACTCGCGGAAGACACCGATCCATTTCCGGGTACTGCGATTCCTGACGGGCTCGAGGAACTGATGACGGGTAGGTTCCAATTTTTGAACCACTCGCACTGTTTCGCGGGCGGTGTGGACTGGCATTCCCGGGATGTGAGTCATCTGTGGCGTTATCAGCTTCACTATTTCGACTATGCACTGGATTTGGGCACAGCCTACAGGATCGGTGGTGACAGGGACTACTACCTCAAGTTCAAGGAACTTGTTGCGAGTTGGTGTGACCAGAATCCCGTTGGAAGGCTCGACGGTTGGCACGCATATACCGTTTCGATTCGGTCGGTCAACTGGATTTATGCGAGAGAACTCTTCCTTCCAGAATTAAAAAAGGATCCTGTATTCGATCGGAAATTACTTGAGCTGCTCTATGGACAGTTCAATTTCCTTTCCAGTCATCTGGAGTTTCAGGGTCGTGGAAATCATATTCTGGCCAACATCAAGGCACTTCTGTTCGGGGGATGTATGTTCCAGGGCCCCGCACCCCGGCATTGGCTTGCCCGTGCAGAGCGTTTGCTGGAAGAGGAGATCGATGAACAGGTGCTTCCGGATGGTGGGCACTTTGAGCGCAGTTCCATGTATCATCTGCAGGTGCTGAAAGATCTGGTGGAATGTGTTTTGGTGCTCAAGCGTTGCGGGAACTCTCCCGCTACAAAACATGTGGAAGCGGTGATTCGCAGCATGTCGAAGTTCGTTTTGGGGATGATCGCACCTGATGATTCGATGCCGCTGTGCAATGACTCAAGTTATGACCTGATGCTTTCTCCGCTGGAGACCTTGCAAGCCGCCAGGGAAATTGTATCGGGAGACGGCAGCGCCCAGTCTCGCGCTATGTTGTACTTTTTGCTCGGATTGCAAAGCGATGCCCCCGGTCCAGCCGAAAATACCGTGTCCACATCGCTTGGAGAAACCGGATACTATGTGATGAGAGGTTCTACGGAAGATATGATGGTGATTGATTGCGGGAAAGTATGTCCGGACTATCTTCCACCTCACGCTCACGCAGACACTCTCACTTTCGATCTGTGGGCAGGTGGTGTGCACTTTATCACCGACAGCGGTACGTATGAATATGCCGCCGGCGAGTGGCGGGATTACTTTCGAAGTACTAGAGCGCACAACACGATCTGTGTGGACGAGATGGATCAGTCCGAGGTTTGGGCAAGCTTCCGAGTTGCGCGACGGGCGAACCCGGGCGCGGTAACCTGGATCGGCTCTGATGAAGGCGATTATTTCTACGGAAGTCACGATGGGTATCTTCGGCTCAAGGATCCTGTTCAACACGTGCGACGAGTTCTTCACATCAGAAATCACTTCTGGTTGGTGCTGGATACGATAATTGGCGAGGAGGAGCACCACGTCGAAAGCAATGTCCATTTTCATCCCGAGGTGAGTCTTTCAACCGTCGAATCCGGCGTTGTTGAAGCAACCAGAAATGGACAAACTCTAACCTTGGCTACATTGAGTCGAATGGAGACGACGATCAGCTCTGGCAGTGAGGACCCCAAGCAGGGATGGTACTCGCCGGAGTTTGGTATAAGGCTTCCTCGCAAGACCATTTCAATGCGTTACGCTGGAAAATTGCCTCACACCTCTGGTTATGTTCTGACATCCGGAAAGGCTGTGGCTGTAGAAGTGGAATATCGGTTCGGTGATCTGGAGTCGTATGATCTGTCGATCGAGGGTCGAAACTGGTCGATCGAAGTCGACCGGGCTTCCAGAAGATTTTTCATCAATCCTGACAGTCTTCCAAAGGTATGAAAGGGCAGGAATGAAAATTCTGTTCATTTCCCAATACTTTCCACCAGAGATGGGGGCACCGGCTGCTCGTACCTACGAGCTGGCGCGAGAGTGGGTCCGGGCAGGTCACAAGGTCACGGTGCTTACGGCATTTCCCCATCACCCAACCGGCATTGTTCCTGACGAATACCGAGGCAAGGTGTTCCTGCGTGAGAAGATCGATGGCATCGATCTGGTTCGGACCTATGTGTACGCTGTTCCTAATGAAGGGTTCCTGAAGCGGGTGCTGAGCTACCTCTCCTTTATGGCTTCTGCTATTTTCTTCAGTCTTTTCATGTCCGACAGATCGCAAGTGATCGTGGCTACATCCCCGCAGTTTTTCGTCGCACTCGCAGGATATGTTGTCAGCACAATACGTAGAAAACCATTTGTTTTCGAGGTTCGTGATCTCTGGCCTGATTCAATAGTGGCCGTGGGGGCACTCACCAACCCGCGGGTGATTTCGCTGCTGACCCGCCTGGAATACTTCCTTTACAGAAAAGCGGATCTGATCGTTGGTGTCGCAGAGTCGACCAGGGAAATCCTGACTCAGAATGGTATTCCAGGTAAAAAGATGATCATCGTTCCTAACGGAGTAGATACCGCGCTGTTTGATGGTTGCGAGAGTGGAGATGATATCAGGACAGTTCACGGATTGCACGGGAAGTTCGTGGTTTCGTATATTGGTACCCACGGTATGGCCCACGCCCTCGAAACCGTTCTGGACACCGCCAAATTGATCGAAGGGATTCCGGACATCCACTTTCTGTTTGTGGGAGAGGGCGCGAGGAAAGCTTCTCTGGTCGACTATAAAGACCGCCTCGGACTAACCAACGTTACGTTTCTGGGTCAGCAGGACAGGGCTTCCATCCCCGCTTTTCTGGCGGCTTCGGACGTCTCGCTCGTTTCTCTTCGTAACGCACCCTTGTTCTCGGCTGTATTGCCTTCCAAAATGTTTGAAATAATGGCTGCTGAACGGCCCATCATCCTGGGCGTAAGAGGAGAGGCAATGGCGCTCCTTGGACGGGCGGAGGCGGGGTTGTGTGTAGAACCCGAGAACCCTGATCAATATCGGGACGCAATCGTGAAACTGTTTGAAGATCGAGATCTTGGATACAAGATGGGAGCGAATGGCAGAAAATTTGTAACAGAAGGATTCACCAGAAGCAGACTGGCTGCCAGGTATGTCTCCAGTCTCGAAGCATTTGTCTGATTTCTTCAATTCTAATACAAGCCCAGGTGTGCCGGGGAGCGTGAGACTTTGCTCAATGTAAGGGCCATTTATCAGAGACATTTCTGGGATATCTCCCTGGGCGTATGGGTTCTCCTGTTCTCCTATATATCTCTTGTTCCTTTTTATTATCTCCAGCCTGTTGTCCTGAGCTCGCACCTTCCAGGTTTCCTTCTGCTCAAGTATTTGCCCCTGTGCCTGATCTCCTGCCAGCTCTTGCATTTTGGCGTGGGAGCAGCATTGAAATGTATTCCTGTTGGTCGCACGGATATTGACAGATACCTGCTCTTCTATGTATCCGTTGCCGCCGCGAGTCTGATGGGGGCAGAATACCTCGTGATCGGCAGTGTGAAATTCGTTTACTACGCGTTGACCGGGTTCGTCCTTGGACACCTTCTGGTGGGATTTTCCTTCGAGCCTGAGAATCTGTATCGACTTGTCAGGTGGATGGTGGGCATAGCTGGGGTAGTGGCCCTGTACGGGATCACTGTCTATATCTCCGGAGATGATTTCCTCTGGGGCGAGTTTTACGCAGAGAATAATCCATATTATAGTGGACCAAGACGGGTTGCGGCTTCTATAGGAAATGCAGTTTTCGCGGGTGCTTATTTCGCGATCTGCCTGCCCTATGCACTCTGGGCGGCTGAATCCGTTAAAGGTTCACAAAGACCGCTCTATGTGATTTTGTGTCTGTTGATTCTTGCCGCGCTCCTCTTCACTTTCGCTCGCGGAAGCTGGATCGCGGCTGGCCTGGCTGCAGCTATTTATCTGTCCCCACGGTTGGGCAAAATAGTTGGGCGCATACGCAGGAGTTTGAGTTGGGTGCGGATTGCGACTGCGTTGGTAGTTGGTCTGCTTCTCAGTCCAATTCTGGAAGAGGCGGGCTTCCTCAACCCCGGTCAGCAGATTCTTTATGACGTTCAAACGCGGATGAAACAGTCCCGGGAATTGTCTGAATCGGAAGCCTTCAGAATCTCCCAGTATGGAACCACCTGGAATATCCTGCAGGACCACCCCTTCCTGGGGATCGGCTTCGGAAATTTCACCAGATTGTTCCAGAAGTACAGGCACGAGATGACACCCAAGGGCTTTATTGCGACCACTACCGAGAACATGTATCTTATGGTCGCCTCGGAGACGGGGTTTTTTGGGATTGGTTCCTTTGTTTGCCTGCTCTGGGCAATTGTCCGGACGGCGTTTCGCGGTTACAAAGACAGTCTTCCGGGCAGAGGGAAGGATCTGCTCCTGGCTTCGACCGGCGCCATAGCTGGATTCAGTCTGAATATGATGACGTGGGATGCCTTGAACCAGCCCACTGTCCGAATCGTGTTCTGGATGTTTGTCGGAATAGCACTGGTCCAGGTTGGACACTCTAAAATCGAACGCGAAACTACTAAAAGAGACCTGTAGCGTCCGCATTCGAAACACGGACCTGTAACTGATTGTCAAAGGTATATCTTCTGATGAGAATGAAGTTTTTTTTGAAGGTGGTCTTGCTCTTCGGAGATTTCTTCCTCCTGAGCGGGGCTTTCCTGCTTGCATACTATCTCCGCTTCGCCCATCCAATATTTCCTGAACGACCCGTTCCCCCTTTCGAGATATATTTCAATTTTTCTTTTCTCGTGGCGCTGATCGGATCTGCGATGCTTTACACTTCAGGCGTCTATCGTCTGAAGCGGTACGCATTGGGGATCGAGGATTTTTTCTCGATCCTTCGTGCAGTAACATTCAGTTCGTTCAGCATTATGGCTATGAATTTCGCTCTTCGCGGGATTATCACGCGGTACGATGTGGAGACCTATTCCAGACTCATTCTGCTGATCTCCTGGGCGATGAGCCTGCTGCTGCTCACCCTGTGGCGGGTGGCCGTTTACGCACTCTGTCGGTCTTACCAGAAGCGTGGCCGAGGTCTGAAGCGGATTCTCATCGTGGGCACAGATCAGGTTGCGCGCGGCTTTTACAAGGCCGTAAAAAAGAATGTGGATTTTGGGTACCTAGCGCTTGGATTCGTGAACAACGGGACCCCGGTTCGTCAAAAGTCACTAGAGGGCCTTCCCGTAATGGGGAATATTGAGGATCTACCAGATCTGTTCAGGAACCATCCGGTGAATGAGGTGATCCTCGCTTGCACGACTTTGGATAACGATATGGTGGCGAAGCTAATCAAGATGTGTGAACGCTCTGATGTCCAGTTCAGTCTGATCCCCGGATTCTTCGAAATCCTCACTCACCAGATGACTGTCCTCGAGATCGCCGACATACCGATTTTTCGACTCGAGGAGCGAATTTTTCAAAGATGGGGAAGGTTGGTCAAAAGAGCGGCGGATATTGCTTTCTCTGGTATCCTGTTCCTTCTGCTGTCTCCTCTGCTGGGATTGATCTCGGCGGGTATCAAACTGGATTCCAAAGGTCCCGTGCTTTTCAGTCACGAGCGTGTGGGGAAGGGCGAGAAGATCTTTAAAATGTACAAATTCCGCACAATGTTTCTTAATGCTGAGGAGAAACGGAAGGATCTGGAAGTTCAGGATAAATCGGAAGATTCGTTGCTCAGAGTGAGTGACGACCCCAGGGTTACCCCGCTGGGCAGACTACTTCGAAGATTCAGTATCGACGAATTTCCGCAGATCTTCAATGTGATTCGGGGGGAGATGAGTCTTGTTGGGCCCCGACCCCACATGTCATCTGAGGTCGCAGGATATCGGGAGTGGCACAAACGCAAATATGATGTTCTGCCCGGGATTACGGGACTCACGCAGGTGAGTGGTCGCAAAGACCTGTCCCTGGATGAAATGGTGAGGCTGGACATTTACTATATCGAGAATTGGTCGCCTGTTCTGGATTTCAAAATTCTTTTGCAAACCATTCCTGCAGTCCTGTTTGGCAAGGGAGCCTATTGATTTCTCCGATGGCACATCCTCTGGCTTGTGAAGAGAAGGTCTCGAATTCGGCCAGGATCGCGAAGCCACCTGTTCAGGTGGCTTTTTTGACCTATTCATGAATGACCGCCCTCGGCGAAAACTATGCCCCGCATTGCAAACACCGCATTTCTACTCCTCGGTAGTTTCCTCCTGGTAATTGTGGTTCCTCTCGTGTATGACCCTTTCTCCACCAAACCTTTCCTGTGGTCCAAGCTCATTGTAGTTCAATCGGGTACGATCTTTCTGTTGTGTTCAGTTCTCCTCTCTGCGAAACAGGTGTGGAGAAAGCCCTTATTTCTGCACCTGGACCTGGCGGCAGGATTGTTCTGCCTGGTGTCTGTCCTCTCATTACCATTGGCAATCAATTCCTTCAAGAGTCTGTTGGAAGCAGCAAAGATACTCAGTTTCCTCGGCCTGTATTT
>CAVOEZ010000156.1:0-8154 GCA_963694355.1 Latescibacteria bacterium UBA2968
AACGACCTGTTTCTGGGGTGCACCGATGGATTGGGCGAAGGCGGCGACCAGATGATCGTAAGCACTGTTCATCAGTCCGCAGTAGTCCAGGCTGGCGATAAGTGCACGCGATTCGCCATTGTCGAGCACCAGACCTCGCAGATATAGAGGGTCCCGAATCGTTGCCTGCGATCCGTCCATTCCAAATCCGATGGGAAAGTTTTCAGGCGGCGTGCAGTCGACCTTGAAAGTAGATATTTTGAGCATGGATTTCATTCGTCCCTTCTTAGCAATTTGATTGAAAGAAATTTTCTCGACGGATCAGGGTATCGCCACCATAAATGGTGAAGACGTTGACGGAACTCCGAGTCTTACTCAGCGGTTGATCAATCGCCTCAGATATTCGATTTCGTGTGTCGCTGTTTCCTGGACCGGATGATGATTTCCATGCTCGATCGAGATATAGCCGTCGAATCCTGCTTTTTGGAGGTCACTGATGAATCCCTCAAAGGCAACATCTCCCGAATCCAGAAAAGTGAGATTCGGCCAATCTCCTATCCAGTTGTGCGCGTGAATGTGATCGACGTGTTCACCCAGCTGTCGGACTGTTTCTTCTACCGTTTCACCGACAAGGGGTGTTTGCAGATTGACCTTGAGGTTCTCCATTCCCACATCTTTCAGGAGTTTCAATGTGGAGGGACTGGTATCGGTAAGGTTCGGGCCGTGGTGCTTGACCTGATGGGTTTCCAGTGGAAACGAGATCCCAAGGGGCGTGCCCATTTCACATATGGTCTGCAGACCTTTCACGCAGGCGTCCCACTGATTGGCTGTGGCATCGGCACTCCCCACATTGCCCGTGTAGGTTCTTATATATCCGCAATCCAGTTCTGTAGCTAATGTGATGAAGGTCTCGGCGTCTTTTATGCTTTTGTTCCATGTAACGTCACTGGTGGTGAAATCGAAGTAGGGACAGATTTGAACGATTTCGAGATGATGTTCGCGGGTGATCTCCTTGACCCAGGACAGGTCCGCGTGGACCAGGTATTGTTCCCAGATTTCTACACCGTCATAACCCAGGTCAGCGAGAAAGGGGATGGCCCTTTCCTGATCGACCTGCGTGTTGCCAAACGCGTTTGTACAGAATGCCGTTTTCACTTTCGGAAGTATCTCACTTTCGAGTTTGTGAATGCAAGAAGGTTCAGAGCGTTATTTCTTCCGATCCATTGCCGGACAGCGAGATGGTGGTACCTTTGATTTCCAGACGCTCCCCATCCTGAACAAATACGGAGCGGGGGACACCGTCCTGCAGTTCAATGGCAGCCGTCTGCCCATCGAAAGTGATGTCCTGCACTGTTACGGATACACCCGGCATACTGTGGATGACGATCATCACCTTTCCATTGGCCTTGACCTCCAGGGCACGCGGTAAAACGGGCCTTGCAGGGTCTCCCGAAATGCTGCATTCCAGAGTACGAACGGAGGCTTCAGGTTGCTTACCCTGGTAAGGGAGAAGAAGGACATCGAATGGTGTGATCGGATTCGTAATGTTCCATCCCCTGAGTGCGATGAAGTATCGATTGGGCCAGGGAACGGATGGCGGCACTCCGCTGTAGACCGGAATTTCCTGTACCATTTCTTCCAGGTAATCGATGCCGGTATGGGCGTACTTGATCTGACGAGCGTCGGCAGGTGCGATGACCATTCCGGCAGCTTCCCTTGATGCGACAGCCCTGTCGGATTGGGTGGCGATGGGGTAGGGGGAGTGGAGATACCAGAGGGCACTTCGTCGTCGTGGAGAACAGGATACGGCATCGGAGATCAGAAATCCCCACGGTTTCATGAACAGGACACGGCGTTCGATGATCGCCTGGGCGGATGCTTCGTAAGCCCGGTGTACACCCGAGAAGTAATCCCAGGAATCTGTCGTTCCGAACCGAATGTCTTCTCCGCGAATTTCGGGTCGTGCCGATGCGGCGCCTTCTACGACAATTTGGTTGTGCGCCTGCTCGGACCGGTAGTAGAGATCCAGGGGAGCGTCGTATGGACCAAACCTTCCGACCTCTGCCGCAAGCGGTATTCCCTGCCAGTAGAGGTTGAAGTCGAGAATGCCCATGTGGCTGTGCCCGCCCGGATACTGACCGTAGTTGATGAGCATGTAGGTGTCTTCCGGCTCCCAGCCGGAACGCATCACACAAAATTCGCTCGGAGAGAGTTGGATGCTTTTGAAGTCAGGCTCCCGGGTTTCCACCTTGTCTCCCAGTTCGTGTCTGACCGGGGCGAGATAGGTGGTGTCTCCTGTGAAGTCGGCTGCTCGTTCAAACAGAGAAACGGGTTTCAGGAAGGTTCCATCGTTGATGCCAGGGCATTCTCCACCGGGTCCGACCATTTTGAGAAACCACGAGAAGGCCTTGGAGGTGTGTTCGCGCCAGTCGAGATTCTTGTTGATCGAGATCTGTGGATTGGCCTCGGCCAGCAGGGTGGATTCCTCGAAGTGCTTGAGGCAGCCGCTGCCATAGGAATAGCACCGTTCACTGTGCCCGCCGTCATCGTAATAGTCACCCTCCAGATGCTGTTCGAGATAGTCCGCGCCCACGGAGCGAAATCCCTCGGACTCCTTGAACTCCGGCAGGGTGTAGCCCAGAGCAATCAGCGCCCAGAACCCGTGCACCTGCCAGTTGCCCTGACGATACCCCTTTGTTGTTTGCTCCAGTTCGAGCCAGCGTCCTGCACCGAGGAGAGATTTGAAAAGAATCCGGACGTGATCCGGGGCCAGCAGAGAACCCTTGTCCAGATGCTTCAAGGTGTACAGAAAATCCAGAAATCTTTTTGTTCTGCCTGAAAGGCCCAATTCATAGAAAACCGGGTGCATGGGTCGTGCACCCGTGATGGTATCCCTCACTGCATACCACTGGGACAGGATGTCGAGGAATTTCTCGATATAAATGTCGTTCCCGGTCTCAATAGCCGCGTGGGGAAGAGATTCCATCCATGTGAGATAGTGGAATCCGTATTTGGATTGATCTCCGAAGTTGGCGTTGAAAGCAATTGGTTTTGAAAAATCCAGTTCCACCTGGCCGAACTGTCGTTTGCCTCCTGAAACGATGGTGTCTGCGAGTTCTCTGTTGCCAACGATTCCGGATTGGAGTTTCTCGAGGGTGTCCGTCAAAGGATTCGCCGGTTGCTCACGAGTGAGCCAGTATTGCCACAACTGGAGAAATGCACCGTCCGCATTTCCTTTCGAGATTTCGTCGCCAACGTGTACAAGACCCGGTACATTCAAGTCAAGGGCGGCGAAAAAATCCTGGTCTTCGATATGGACAATCTTTTCTGGATGGTCAACGTGATGAAACATCGGGGTCTCCAGTAGAAGTGGCACAAGATCTTGTGATCGATATGATCGAAAGTTAGAGTTCCGGCTATGACCTTGCAACGCGAATAACGGGTGGGTTACGGCTGAAAAGGAATCCCGGTTCTTCGCAAGTCTTTTGTGATTCCAAGCTGGCAGGTGACGTAGGCATTGCTTCGATGAAAACCACGCGTATTCAACTGGCCAGCCGCATAGCCCGGTCGTGCGTCGCCAATTGTACCGACAATCAGATTGGCGTGTTCTACGGTGGTTTCATATCTGTGGGCAATGAGACCGACCATATCGGACCAGGCGATTTTGATGGCCTCCTCCCAATCCGAACCCATGCCGCTTGTGAGGATCTCGTCCCGGGTCTCCACCACAGGGCCTCCCGTGGGAAATCCGGGAGATCGGTCAAATTTGAGGGTCAGTGCCGAATCGATTTCCACGCCTGTTGCGGTGAGTTCGCCATCTCCCATTCTGGCATGGACATCACCCACGTAGAAATGCCCATCATATTTTTGAGCGCGAATGTGCACCGTGCTTCCCGGGCAGATGGTGTTGTAATCCATGTTGCCACCGTGATTCCAGGGCCCAGGGTGTTCGGAAACGGGTGCGAGCTGCATAACTCCGATCATAGGTCTTACCGGTACCACGAAATCAGGCGGGAAATGTAGCAGGCCGTCCTTTACAGGGGCTACAGAGCGAAGGCTCCCCCTGAACGGTCCACCATTATTGTAATACCCGTACGGGCCCACCTGGATGTCGATCACTTCGATGGCGACCCAGTCTCCGGGTGTTATCCCTTCAATCAGAAACGGACCTCCCTGCCGTGATCCGCGCGGTATAGTGGTTTCCGGAATCACACCAGGTTTCAAGTCTCCATCGGCTCCGCCGGGAGTCTCGATGATGACCGTTTCGCCCAGGGCTATGGTCCCTCTGACTTCGCCCCGTTCGGGATCATCGGGTCCGGTGAAATATGGTTCTCTTGCGAATCGTCGCATGCTCGCCTCTCCTGGTAGGTCCGGGTGTTCGGTGAAGTAAAATCACTTGACCGCTGCAGTACAGTTCAGCCATAATATGGTGAGAAGATTGTGGAGTCAAGGTTTACGGTCAGGTGCAAGACACCCACTTCAGGAGGACATCAATTGCGCATCGACGCACATATGCATGTGGCAGGAAATCTTGCATCGGTTGGTTGGCGAGGGGGGTGGGAGGACGACCAGGTGGTGATTGATGCGGCGGATCTCCTGGAGATCGATCAGCTTTGTTGCTCAATTCCTATTCAAGGTGTCAATGCAGCCAGTCACGATGAAGTCGTGGAAGCGAACGACAGCATGTTGCATGCGATGCGCCGGTTCCCAGAACGGATTCTGGGATATGCGTATCTTGACCCTATGTATGAGAAAGAATCTCTCCGGGAAATGGACCGGTGTATCGTTGACAACGGTATGATTGGGGTGAAATTGTACAATCAGTACAAATGCTGGCATCCACTTGTTTTGCCGATCGTGGAGCGATCGATAGAGCTGGGGGTTCCGATTCTGCACCATGGCGGTTTCCAGACACCCGTGGCTGGAAGAGTGGGACAACCTCATCGATCAGACTCCGGAGACTTCGCAAAACTCGCCCGAATGTATCCGGAAGCGATCATTATAGAAGGGCACCCCATAGTAGGGGACTGGGAGTGGGCTCTAAAGACGCTGAGGGACGTACCCAATGTCTTTGTGGATACGAGCGGTAGTCTCAATGACGATGGATTTATTGAGATGGCGGTGCGAGAATTGGGCGTGGATCGGATTCTTTTCGCTACCGACGTGTCGATGGAGGCGGGTGTGGGGAAGGTGCTGTATGCCGATATCACGGAGAGACAACGTGAGAAGATTTTCGGAAAGAACATGCAGCGACTTCTGGGGATGAGGAAATAGGATTAAATACCGTCGAGCAGATGTAGAAATGCACCCGCTGCAGACCCGAGGTCACCCACGTTTTGGTTTGCGGCTCCAAGGACCATATATCCTGCGAAACTAGAGCAGCGGAGTATGGAGATCAATTCCTTGATTTCGGCATTGCCTCTGCCGAGGGATGTGAATCTCCCATCGAATGTGCAATCTTCCACGTCAAGTTGGTCCATGAAGGGTTTCAGTTTGGAGCCGTAGCTTTTCAGGAATGGTTTTTCTCCTGCCTTCGCGAAGTTGGCCGGGTTCAGTGTCAGGTTGGCAGAAAGGCCTTCCCGACGCAATCCGGCCATTTTTTCGTGAACCAGGACTCCCCCCAGGTATGTATTGAAGAAGGAGAGGGAGACACCCTGTTGGGCAGCTGACTCAGCAAGATCGGCCGCCTCTTCTGTGAGCGGGAGAACGACCCGGTGTAGCCCGCAGGCCACGGCTGTGTCCAAAAGAGAAGCTATATCTTCTGTGATGGCGGACGCGCGGAGCGAGATCACTTTGCAGCCTCCCTGGTCGAGTTCGGCAACGGCGGTCGAGAGTCTCTCCCTCGGGATGAGTTGTACAGGTTCGCCCTGGATATAGTCGAGCTCGATCGCATCGATACCGATTGATTTGCATGTCTCGATCATTTGAGGTACGTATCTGCCTGCGAGCAGCCCGGATGCCGCCACGACAAAGTCTTCATCAGAGTATCTTTTTCTGGAGATGGCCGCCCGCTGTCGCGTACAGTCTGCACATTCAGGGTTGTCACACAGCATAAACGCCGCGTCGAGTTTTCCGACAGAGAAAAGCCTATCGATCAGATCCCTGCTCTTCATCTTACGGATTACCGCGTTCCCAATTCTGTTCACCTGAACGATGCCTTCTTCGCGAAGCAGCCGGTCCAGACCAATAAAATCTCGGTGAGGACCGGGGAAATGAGGCCAGGACCTGGTGACATCGCCGTCAGGAGTCGAGAAGGTCATTTCCTGTGTTCTGTTCAGATATGGCAGTTCGAGCAGCGCCTCCACGGCGTGGAGGGTTGTATTTCGGTCTTGATCTACACCCATTAGGATGACATACCCATCCAGGTCGGCAATGCGGGCATAGGGGGTATCGATGGTGTGGGCGGTTTCCGCTTTCCAGTGGTCGCGACAAATATCCTCTGCGTGCGCACCAATGGCTGCGACGCTTGCTCTGGGATGGATACTGGGCACGGCTTCTGGTCTGTTCTTCAGAGATTCAGTTATGATTCCGAGAGAACCAAAAGTGGGCACAACGAGCGTACCGTCCGGACCAAGCACACTCAGGAAGGCTTCAATGACGGTTTCGGCACCTCCATCCACAGTGCCCAGACTGCTCAGCGAGCTATGAAGCAATACGGTATCACCCCGGCTGAGCCCTATTTCGGTGAGACCCGATTCCAGATCAATTCTGTTCACGTCCTTTTTCCCCAGGGTTTATCCAGATTTTGTGGTGACCCATACCCATTCCGGGTTTGACGAAGTGCCCCCGCCCACTTAATCTTCAACGCGTCGGCCCTTCAGAAGATAAGTTACCATTTCACCCTTGTTTTTTATCTCAATTGCACCCCGTTTTTCGAGTTCGAAATTGTCCTTAACCAGGTTGTAGGTCAATTCGCTTACCTGAATCTCATCTACAATGCCGTGGGACTCCATTCGACTGGCGGTATTTACGGTGTCTCCCCAAAGATCGTAAGAAAATTTCTTGGTTCCGATTACCCCTGCGATCACCGGACCTGTATTGATGCCTATGCGAAGGTGGAAAGACGCAGCAACGTCCGGTTTGAATCGACGAATTTCGCGCAACATGTCCAGTGCCATTTCTGCGATCGCGCACGCGCTGTTTTCGCAGGGTTCCGGCAGCCCCGCTACAACCATGTAGGAATCTCCAATGGTTTTGATCTTTTCCACTTGGTGTTTTTCCGCCAACCGGTCAAATGCGGAGAACACCTCATTCAGCAGGCTTACCAACATCTCCGGAGAAGTGGAAGAAGAGATCCGTGTAAACCCCACCAGGTCTGCAAACAGGACGGACACTTCCGGGAAACTATCCGCAATCACTTCCGTACTTTGCTTGAGACGCTCCGCGATAGATTCAGGCAGGATGTTCAGCAGCAGCGCTTCGGATTTCTCCTGTTCGACCGCAAGTTGATCTGTCCTTTCCCGGATCTGTTGCAGGTCCAGGAAACGAATGAATCCCAGGGACAGCGCGTTGGTCAATTCCTGAACGAATTCGACCTGATCTTCGGGAAGGTGACCCTTTGCGCCGCTGACTCTAACTGTTCCGTGTTCAAAGGGTACCGTAGTAAAGTAACTTCTGTCCATCGAGGGCAGTGCCTCCCAGCCAAATCCAAACTTGCGGACAAACCCTTCGAGCGCTTTCCGTGTGTCTGCCTGATCCCTTTCGAATGACCACACGGAACCCTCCTGCCAGCTTTTTTTACGTGACCAGTCCATCAGGTCCTTCCTCCATCTGGCCACTACGGTGTGTTTGTCGAGTTCGATGACATCCGGGGAAGTCCACTCGCGGCCATTGAGTTTCGGATTCTCGAGGGCGAGGTAGGTGTGTACGCACGCGTTCAAATTGTCCACAAACTCGATGCTGACCAGTGCAGTGATTCCCATTTCCTGCATTTGTCGCCACATCACTGCTACAACCCTGGTAAGGTCATCCGAGCTTTCCATCATGAGGGCTTCGCTGCGAACTTTTTCAATGGCAGCTTCCCGTCGAAGCAGGCTGTTCTGCTCATCAACACGGGCCTTATAATGGTCCAGCTGGTCTCTGAGATCTCTAACCACCTGAACAAGATCTACGGCCATTCCTGAGTGTCCTTCCTGATTGCAATGTGTCCGGGGCGGTATCGGTAAGGGGCAACGC